>JBAWCX010000123.1:0-11507 GCA_049590495.1 Binatus sp. (SeqCode) | reverse complement strand
CGGATCGCATAGCGTGTCGCCGGTAGTAGTATCGCGCAGGCCGACGGCGCAGATGTCACCGGCGTAAACCTCGGTGATGTCTTCGCGCTTGTTCGCGTGCATCTTGAGCATCCGGCCGATTCGTTCGCGCTTGCCGCGGGTGGAATTGAGCAGCGACGAGCCGCTTTCCAGCTTGCCGGAATAAACGCGGATGAAGGTGAGCGTGCCCATGTGCTGGTCGTTCATTATCTTGAAGGCGAGCGCGGAGAACGGCGCGTCGTCGCGCGGCCATCGCTCTTCGATCTTGTCTCCCACCTTGCCGACGACCGGTGGCAGGTCCAGCGGCGACGGCAGGTAGTCGACGACGGCGTCGAGCATCGGCTGCACGCCCTTGTTGCGAAAGGCGGAGCCGAGCAGCACCGGCGTTACCGCCATCTTGAGCGTGGCAGCGCGAATCGCGATGCGAATCTGCTCGGGCGAGGGCGCCTTGCCCTCGAGATAAAGCTCCATGATGTGCTCGTCGTGATCGGCGAGCGTCTCGATCATCTTGTCGCGGTATCCGGCGGCCTGCTCTTTCAAGTCGTCGGGAATGTCGGTGACGCGATACTCGGCGCCGAGGCGATCCTCGTCCCAAATCATCGCCTTCTGATCGATCAGATCGACGAGTCCTCTGAACTTTTCCTCTGCGCCGATCGGCAGATGCAGCAGCAGCGGCGTAGCCTTGAGCTTGTCGCGCATCTCCTGGACGACGCGCTCGAACTCCGCGCCGACGCGATCCATCTTGTTGATGAACGCGACGCGCGGCACGCGATACTTGTCGGCCTGGCGCCAGACGGTCTCCGATTGCGGCTCGACACCGCCGACCGCGCAGAACACTGCGACCGCGCCGTCGAGGACGCGGAGGCTGCGCTCGACTTCAATCGTGAAATCGACGTGTCCTGGCGTGTCGATAATATTGACGCGGTGGTCGCGCCAGAAGCAGGTGGTCGCCGCCGACGTGATCGTGATGCCGCGCTCCTGCTCCTGCACCATCCAGTCCATCGTGGCGGTGCCTTCGTGCACCTCACCGATCTTGTAGTTGATGCCGGTGTAGAAGAGCACGCGCTCGGTGGTGGTGGTCTTGCCGGCATCGATGTGCGCCATGATGCCGATGTTACGCACCCGTTCTATTGATGTCTGACGAGCCATCTAAAAAACTCGGTATTACCAGCGGTAGTGGGCGAACGCCTTGTTGGCGTCAGCCATTCGATGTGTGTCTTCGCGCTTCTTGACCCCGCCGCCGCGATTGGCGGCTGCGTCGAGGATTTCGGCGGCCAGCCGCTCTTCCATCGACTTCTCGCCACGCGCGCGCGCGGCAGCGACCAGCCATCGCATCGCCAGCGAATTGCGCCGCACTGGACGCACCTCGCTCGGCACCTGGTAGTTGGCGCCGCCGACCCGGCGCGAGCGAACCTCGACGGCGGGACGGACGTTGTCGAGCGCGCGCTTGAAGACGACCAGGCCGTCTTCCTTCGAGCGTTCGGCGACGAGATCGAGCGCGTGATAAAAAATCTGCTCGGCGAGCGACTTCTTGCCGCGTTCCATCACGACGTTCATGAACTTCGCGACGGTACGGTCGTGATACTTGGGGTCCGCCGGAACTTCGCGGACGCGAATTTGTCCTTTGCGCGACATATAACTCTACTTGGGTTTCTTCGACCCGTACTTCGAGCGGCCCTTGCGCCGCTCCTGCACGCCGATGGAATCGAGGGTGCCGCGAATGACGTGATAGCGGACACCGGGCAGGTCGCGCACGCGGCCGCCGCGAATCAGCACGACCGAATGCTCCTGCAGGTTGTGCCCGACGCCGGGGATGTAGGTATTCACCTCGATGCCGTTGGACAGCCGCACGCGCGCGACCTTGCGCAGCGCAGAGTTGGGCTTCTTGGGCGTCGTGGTCTTCACCTGCGTGCACACGCCGCGCTTTTGCGGCGAGCCTTCGAGCGCACGCGCCTTGGTCTTGAAGCTCTTCTTCACGCGCGCTCGCCGGATCAACTGGTTTATCGTCGGCACTTTAATATTCTCAATCTAACTACTCTCGTTCACTTTCGCTTGGCGAAGGCACACCTGTTCGACCCTCGCCGATTACTCAAAGACCGCTCGGCGCCGGCTTGCGGCCGGCCCGGTTTTTCGCCGGATTGCCCCCGGTGGGGCGCGGTGTTCAAACAAACCCCCCAAGGACAACTTATGCCCTTGGGGGAAACATCATTATGTACGGGACCCAGCCCGCCGTGTCAATCTCCGCCCGGTGCGGGCGCGGCTGCCAACTCCGGTTTTTCCGTCTCTTCCTCGGCCGCGGCGCCTTCCACCTTGACGACCATCTGGTTATACGAGTTCATGCCGGTGCCGGCCGGGATCAAGCGGCCCATGATGACGTTTTCTTTCAGCCCGACCAGCCGGTCCACCTTGCCGTTGATGGCAGACTCGGTGAGCACGCGCGTGGTTTCCTGGAACGACGCCGCCGAGATGAAACTCTCAGTCGACAACGACGCTTTGGTGATGCCGAGCAGGAGTGGCTCCGCGATGGCCGGCTCTCCGCCGCGCGTCAGCACGCGCCCGTTCTCCTCGTCGAAGCGCCATTTCTCGACCTGGTCGCCGACCAGGAACGGCGTGTCGCCGACTTCCTTGATCCGCACGCGCCGCAGCATCTGGCGCACGATCACTTCGATGTGCTTGTCGTTGATACGCACGCCCTGCAGCCGGTAGATTTCCTGGATTTCGTCGACCAGGTATTTCGCCAGCGCCTTCTCGCCGAGAATCGTCAGGATGTCGTGCGGATTCGACGAGCCTTCCATCAGCGGCTCGCCGGCCTTGACGATATCGCCCTCGTGCACGGCGATATGCTTGCCCTTGGGAATCAGGTACTCGCGCTTCTCGCCGATTTCCGGCGTCACTTCGACCTTGCGCTTGCCCTTGGTGTCCTTGCCGAACGAAACTTGCCCGTCGATTTCCGAGATGACCGCGAACTCCTTGGGCTTGCGCGCTTCGAACAGCTCCGCGACACGCGGCAGACCGCCGGTGATGTCCTTGGTCTTGGTAGTCTCGCGCGGAATTTTCGCGATGACGTCGCCCGGTTCGACCGCGGTGCCTTCGGGCACGTTGATATACGCGCCGACCGGCAGGAAATATCGCGCGACGTTGTTCGAGCTCGGCAGCTTGGCCGTCTTGCCCGACGCGTCCTTGATCGAGATACGCGGGCGCACGTCGAGATCCTTGAACTCGACGATAACGTTGGAGCGCGCGCCGGTTCGTTCGTCGACCCGCTCCTCCATCGTCTTGCCTTCGAGAATGTCGCCATACTTAACCGTGCCGCCGACTTCAGTGATGATCGGCGTCGTGTACGGATCCCATTCCGCGATGAGCTCGCCCGGCTTGACCTTGTCGCCTTCGGCCTTGCGCAGCTTGGCACCGTAGACGAGCGGATACCGCTCGCGTTCGCGCTCGCGCACGCGGCCGCCTTCGTCGGTGACCTGCGCGGCGATGACGACCTCGCCATGCCGCGTCATCACGACCAGGTTGCCGTCGCGGCTCTTGACGGTATTGACGCCGTGCAGGCGCATCACACCTTCGTTGCGGACTTCCAACGCGGTCTGCTCGGCGCGCCGGCTGGCGGTGCCGCCGATATGGAAGGTACGCATCGTGAGCTGCGTGCCCGGCTCGCCAATCGACTGCGCGGCGATGATTCCGATCGACTCGCCGAGATTGACCAGATGGCCGCGGCCGAGGTCGCGTCCGTAGCACTTGACGCAGACGCCCTGGCGCGACTGGCAGGTGAGCACCGAACGAATCTTGATTCGTTCGACGCCCGCGTCTTCGATTTTCTTTACCTTGTCTTCGTCGATCATCTCGTTGGCCTTCACCAACACTTCATTGGTGAACGCATCGCGGATGTCTTCGAGCGCGACGCGTCCGAGCACGCGATCGCCGAGGCCTTCGATAATCTCGCCGCCTTCGACCAGCGGCGACATCTCGATTCCGTCCAGCGTGCCGCAATCGTCCTCGATAATGATCGAGTCCTGCGCCACGTCGACCAGGCGCCGCGTCAGATAGCCGGAGTTCGCCGTCTTGAGCGCGGTGTCGGCCAGGCCCTTGCGCGCGCCGTGCGTCGAGATGAAGTACTGCAACACCGTGAGTCCCTCGCGGAAGTTCGCGGTGATCGGAGTCTCGATGATTTCACCCGACGGCTTCGCCATCAGGCCGCGCAGTCCCGCGAGCTGGCGAATCTGCTGCTCGGAACCGCGGGCGCCCGAGTCGGCCATGATGAAGATCGGGTTGAACGACGGTCCGGTGATAGTCTCGCCCTTGTCGTTCTTGCCGAAGACCTGCGTGGACAGCCCCTTGATAACGGCGCTGCCGATTTGGTCCTGCACTTCGGCCCAGATATCGACGACCTTGTTGTAGCGCTCGCCGTCGGTGATCACGCCGTTGTTGTACTGCTGCTGAATTTCGCTGACCTGCTTCTGCGCGCCGTCGAGCAGATGCGCTTTCTGCGGCGGAATCGTCATGTCCTTGATCGAGATCGAAATTCCCGCCTTGGTGGCGAACTCAAAGCCGATGTCCTTGAGCCGGTCGGCGAAGATAACCGTCGCCTTGTCGCCGGCGCGTCGATACACGATGTCGATAAGGTTGCCGAGCTCCTTTTTCTTCATCGTCTTGTTGAGCTCGGTGAAGGGGATCTCGGGCGGCACTATCTCGTACAACAGCACGCGTCCGACCGTGGTAGTGACGCGCTCGTAACGCGGCATCGCGGCGACCGCGGCCGCAGCGGCTGCGGCACGCTCTTTCTTGGTGCGGGGCTTGCCGTTGGTCTCAACCTCGGCGGGCGCGATACCGGTCGCGAGCAGCGGCGACATCCGAACGGTAATCTTGGCGTGGAGATCTATTTCCTCGTGATCGTATGCGATTCGCACTTCCTCGACGTTGGCGAAGTTCTTGCCCTCGCCGCGCGCCAGCGGCTTCTCGCGCGTCATGTAGTACAGCCCCAGCACCATGTCCTGCGTCGGCACGATTACGGGCTTGCCCGACGCGGGCGACAGGATGTTGTTGGTCGACATCATGAGCGCGCGCGATTCGACCTGCGCCTCGATCGACAGCGGCACGTGCACCGCCATCTGATCGCCATCGAAGTCCGCGTTGTACGCGACGCATACAAGAGGATGCAGCTGAATGGCCTTGCCTTCGATCAACACCGGCTCGAACGCCTGGATTCCCAGCCGATGGAGCGTCGGTGCGCGATTAAGCAGGACAGGATGCTCGCGGATAACCTCGTCGAGGATATCCCAGACATCCTTGCCCTCTTTCTCGACCATCTTCTTGGCGCTCTTGATGGTGGTGACGTAGCCCTTTTCTTCGAGCTTGTTGTAGATGAAGGGCTTGAACAGCTCGAGCGCCATCTTCTTTGGCAGGCCGCATTGATGCAGCCGGAGCTCGGGGCCGACCACGATTACAGAGCGGCCCGAGTAATCGACGCGCTTGCCGAGCAGGTTCTGCCGGAAGCGTCCCGATTTGCCCTTGAGCATGTCGGACAGCGACTTGAGCGGCCGCTTGGACGGGCCCGTGATCGCGCGGCCGCGGCGTCCGTTGTCGAAGAGCGCATCGACGGCTTCCTGGAGCATCCGCTTTTCGTTGCGAATGATGATGTCCGGAGCGTTCAGCTCGATAAGCCGCTTCAACCGGTTGTTGCGGTTGATCACGCGCCGGTACAAGTCGTTCAAGTCGGAAGTGGCGAAGCGGCCGCCGTCAAGCGGCACCAGTGGGCGCAGATCGGGCGGAATGACCGGCAGGATGGTGAGGATCATCCACTCGGGCTTGTTGCCTGAATCGCGAAATGCGTTGACGACCTTCAGGCGCTTGGCAACTTTCTTGCGGCGCGCCTCGCTCGCCGTCGCCTTCATCTCGACGCGCAGTTCTTCGGCCAGCTTGTCTAGAGTGAGCTGTCCGAGCAGCGAGCGGACCGCCTCGGCGCCCATCTCGGCCTTGAAGGCGTCGCCGTATTGCTCGCGCGCCTCGCGATATTTGCGCTCGGTCAGAAGTTCCTTGTACTGCAGCGGAGTCTCGCCCGCGTCGGTGACGATGTAGCACTCGAAGTAGAGGACCTTTTCGAGTTCCTTCAGCGTCATGTCGAGCAGCGTTCCGATTCGCGACGGCAGCGAGCGCAGGAACCAGATGTGCGCGACGGGGGCAGCCAGATCGATATGGCCCATTCGCTCGCGGCGGACCTTCGACTGGATTACTTCGACGCCGCACTTCTCGCAGACGACGCCGCGATGCCGCATGCGCTTGTACTTGCCGCAGTTGCATTCGTAGTCCTTGGTCGGCCCGAAAATCTTGGCGCAGAACAGCCCGTCACGCTCCGGCTTGAAGGTCCGGTAGTTGATCGTTTCGGGCTTCTTGACCTCGCCGTGCGACCACGAGCGGATCATTTCCGGCGACGCGATCGAAATCCGGATCGCGTTGAACGCCAGTGGATTCTTGGGCTTTTCGAAAATGCCGAAGAGATCTTCCATCTCTATATAACTCCCTGGCCCTTAAGCCCTTTGCGGCTGCTCGAGCAGCTCCATGTTCAGGCAGAGCGACTGGAGCTCCTTGACCATAACGTTGAACGACTCTGGCAGTCCGGGCTCGAGGGTGTTCTCGCCCTTGACGATCGCTTCATACATTCGCGTTCGTCCCGCCACGTCGTCGGATTTAACCGTGAGCATCTCCTGCAGCGTGTAGGCGGCGCCGTAAGCCTCGAGCGCCCACACTTCCATTTCTCCGAGCCGCTGACCGCCGAACTGGGCCTTGCCGCCGAGCGGCTGCTGCGTAACCAGGCTGTAGGGACCGGTCGAGCGCGCGTGAATCTTGTCTTCGACCAGGTGATGCAGCTTCATCATGTACATGACGCCGACCGTCACGGGCTGCTCGAACGGCAATCCCGTGCGTCCGTCGTGGAGCTGAGCCTGTCCCGTCTCGGGCAAGTCGGCGCGCTTTAGCAACTGGAATATTTCCTCTTCGCGCGCGCCGTCGAACACGGGCGAGGCCACGTGCACTCCGGCCAGCGCCTTCGCTGCGAGCTTGAAGATATCGGGCTCGGCGAGCTCGTCGATAAACTCGTGGCTTTCCTTCTCGGGGTAGATTTCCTTGAGCCGCTTCTTGAGCTGCGCGGCGCTGACGCCGTTGCGCAGGTCTTCCTCGATCTTGTGGCCGAGCTCGCGCGCGGCCCATCCGAGATGAGTCTCGAGGATCTGGCCGACGTTCATGCGCGAGGGCACGCCGAGCGGGTTGAGCACGATATCGACCGGGGTGCCGTCCGCGAGGCACGGCATATCTTCCTCGGGCAGGATGCGCGAGAGCACGCCCTTGTTGCCGTGGCGTCCAGCCATCTTGTCGCCGACCTGGAGGCGGCGCTTGATCGCGACGAACACCTTGATCATCTTGATCACGCCGGGCGCGAGCTCGTCGCCCGCCTTGAGGCGCTCGACCTTGGCGCCGTAGTGATTCTGCACGGCCTCGACGTTCGCATTCATCGCCGCGATGGCCTGCTCGGCTTCTTCCTGCGCGGATTCGTTCTCGACGCGGACCTGGCCCCACAGAGTAGGCGGCAGCTCTTCGAGCTCTTCGGCGCTGATTGGGTCGCCCTTCTTGAGCAGCTCCTTGCGCTCGTCGGACATCACGCGTCCCGCGAGCTTCTTGCCCGCCAGCGACTTCTTGAGCTTGCGGAGAGTTTCCTGCCGGATGATTCGCACTTCCTCGGCTTCGTCCTGCTTGAGACGCTCGGCCTCGAGCACTTCGATTTCCTGGGTGCGTTCGTCCTTGGATACGCCGCGGCGCGAGAACACGCGCCCGTCGATCACGGTGCCTTCGACGCCCGGCGGCACGCGCAGGCTGGTGTCGCGCACCTCGCCGGCCTTCTCGCCGAAAATCGCGCGCAGCAGTTTCTCTTCGGGCGAAAGCTGCGTCTCGCCTTTCGGCGTGATCTTGCCGACCAGGATATCGCCCGGACGGACTTCGGCGCCGATGCGGATGATGCCGCTGGTGTCGAGGTCCTTGAGCGCTTCCTCGCCGACGTTGGGAATGTCGCGGGTGATTTCCTCGGGTCCGAGCTTGGTGTCGCGCGCGATACATTCGAACTCTTCGATATGCACCGAGGTGAACAGATCTTCCTTGACCACGCGCTCGGAAATCAGGATCGAATCCTCGAAGTTGTAGCCGCCCCATGGCATGAACGCGACCAGCACGTTGCGGCCGAGCGCCAACTCGCCCATGTCAGTGGACGGTCCGTCGGCCAGCACGTCGCCGGACTTGACGCGCTCGCCTTTGACGACAATCGGGCGCTGGTTGATGCAGGTGTTCTGGTTAGAGCGCTGATACTTGATCAGATTGTAGATATCGACGCCGGCGTCGCGCAGGTCTTTGGTCTGCTTGTCGGCGCGCACGACGATTCGCTCCGCGTCGACGCTTTCGACAATACCGTCGCGCTTGCCGACCACAGTGACGCCGGAGTCGCGACCGACAGTGCCTTCGAGACCCGTGCCGACCAAGGGCGCGTCGGGCTTCAGGAGCGGAACGGCCTGCCGCTGCATGTTCGAGCCCATCAGCGCGCGGTTGGCGTCGTCGTTCTCGAGGAACGGAATCAAGGACGCGGCGACAGACACAAGCTGGTTGGGCGACACGTCCATGTACTGGACGTCCTCGGCGCGGACCACCGTGGACTCGCCGCCGATACGCGCCGACACCAGGTCGGCGGTGAAGCGGCCGTGGGCGTCGAGCTGCGCGTTGGCCTGCGCGATGACTTTGTCTTCTTCGTCGAGAGCAGACAGGTAGACGATTCGCTCGGTAACGCGATTGTTCTCGACCTCGCGGTACGGCGTTTCGATAAACCCGTATTCGTTGACGCGCGCGTAAGTCGAGAGCGCCGCGATGAGTCCGATATTCGGACCCTCGGGCGTTTCAATCGGGCATACGCGACCGTAATGCGTCGGATGAACGTCGCGGACTTCGAAACCGGCGCGCTCGCGCGTCAGACCTCCGGGTCCAAGCGCGGACAGGCGGCGCTTATGCGCGATTTCGCTGAGCGGATTGGTCTGATCCATGAACTGCGACAACTGCGACGAGCCGAAGAACTCCTTGATGACGGCCGACGCCGGCTTGTAGTTCACCAGCTCCTGCGGCATCAGGGTTTCTATGTCCTGCAGGCTCATCCGCTCTTTGATCGCGCGCTCCATCCGGACCAGTCCGATACGGAACTGGTTCTCGACCAGCTCTCCGACGGCGCGCACGCGGCGATTGCCGAGATGGTCGATATCGTCGACCTGGCCGTTGCCGTTCTTGAGCTCCATCAGGTAGCGGACGACTTCGAGGATGTCCTCGCGGCGGAGCGTGCCCTGCTCGAGCGGCACGTCAATCTTGAGCTTGTGATTCAGCTTCAGGCGCCCAACTTTTGAGAGGTCGTAGCGCTCGGCGTTGAAGAACAGGTTGTTGAAAAAGGTGGTCGCCGTTTCCTGCGTCGGCGGATCGCCGGGGCGGAGCCGCCGGTAAATCTCGATGACGGCTTCTTCCGGAGTGCCGAGCTTGTCCTGCGCCAGCGTGAGCCGCAGCGGACCGCCGCCGGGCGCGTCCTCGGTGAACAGCACTTCGATCTTCTTGACGCCGTGGGCCTTGAGCTTTTCGAGCGTCTCCTCGGTCAGCTCCTCGTTGGTGCCAATCAGCACCTCGCCGGTGGTGGAATCGACGATATCGTGCGCCGAGACGCGACTGACGATCTCGTCGAGCGCAATAGGCACTTCGCTGATCTTCGCCTGTTCCATCGCGCGCACGATAGCCTTGTTGAACTTGCGGCCTTCGCGCGCGATAACCTCGCCCGACTTGGGATCCTTGACGTCGCGGCTGACCCGCGAACCCATCAGATGGTCGGGTGCGAACTGCTTGGTGTACTGCTTGGCATCGAGGATGATTACGTCTTTCTGGTAGTAGTAGTTGAGCAGGTCCTCGGTGGTCATCCCGAGCGCGCGCAGCAGCACGGTCGCCGGAAACTTGCGGCGCCGATCGATTCGCACGTACAGCACGTCGCGCGGATCGAATTCGAAATCGATCCAGCTTCCGCGATACGGAATGATTCGCGCCGAGTACAGAAGCTTGCCGGTCGAATGCGTGCGGCCCTTGTCGTGCTCGAAAAATACTCCGGGCGAGCGATGCAACTGCGAGACGATGACGCGCTCGGTGCCGTTCACCATGAAGGTGCCGTTGCCGGTCATCAGCGGAATCTCGCCGAAGTAAACTTCCTGCTCCTTGACGTTCTTGATCGAGCGGCGGCCGTTCTCGACGTCCCAGATGACGAGCTGAATCTTGACCTTGAGGGGAGCCGCGTAAGTCATGCCGCGCTGATGGCATTCCTCGACGTCGTACTTGGGCGTGCCGAGCTCGTAGGAGACGAACTCGAGTGACGCGGTCTCGTTGAAATCCTTGATCGGAAAGACCGACTTGAAGACCGCCTGCAAGCCGACGTCGGCGCGGTCCTCGGTCGAGACGCCGACCTGCAGGAAATCATCGTAGGAGCGCTTCTGAATCTCGATCAGATTCGGAATCTCGATGATCTTCTTGATCTTGCCGAACGAGCGGCGAATGCGAAGATTGCTAGTTACATGAACCTGGGCCATCAGCTACCTCACCGTGCGTGCGCCACATACTTCGGCGCGCCGTGAAGCAATAGAGGACGCGGGCGCAGGGATCTCCCCCGTGCCCACGGCTTCATCGATAAAGGCCGTCAGAAATCCGCGCGCGCATGCCGATGCCGCGCTGCGTGAATCTCCCGACCCTTTGTTGTGCGTCAAAAAGACTAAAATCCTTCCTACTTAAGCTCCACGCTGCCACCGGCCGCTTCGAGCTTCTTCTTGATCTCTTCAGCTTCGGCTTTGTTGACGCCCTCTTTGACCGCCTTCGGCGCGCCGTCGACCAGGTCCTTGGCCTCTTTGAGGCCGAGTCCGGTCAACTCGCGCACGACCTTGATCACCTGGATCTTCTTGTCGCCGGAGCCCGTCAGCACGACGTTGAACTCTTCTTTCTCGGGCGCCGCCGCGGCCGCACCGCCGCCTGCTGCCGGAGCAGCAGCTGCCGCAACCGGAGCTGCGGCCGAGACGCCGAGCTCGGCCTCGAGTTCCTTGACGAGGGCAGCTGCTTCGATCAAGCTCAGGTTCTTCAGATAATCCTTCACCTGGTCGCGGCTGAGTTGTGCTTCTGACATGTTACCTTCTCTCCTTGTTCACGCATCCGGGGTGTGGGTGCCCCAGAATTTCTATGCAAGTGGATCGTTTAATTTAATCATCCGCGCGCGTTCTGCATGCTCTCTCTATCAACCTTCAGCCGGAGCAGACGGGGCTTCCGGGGCAGGCGGTGCTTCGGGCGCAGGTTCCGATGAAGCCTCTGGCGGAGGAGCCGCAGGTGCTGCGCCGGCGCCGTTCTTTTTTCCAATCGCGTCGATCACGCGCGCCAGGTACGAGCCGGGCTCGTTG
>JBAWCX010000122.1:0-2228 GCA_049590495.1 Binatus sp. (SeqCode) | reverse complement strand
GACGGATGCACGATGAACGACGGGCCGCCGCCCAATATCGCGTGATAGCGATTCAGACCGCCGATCGAGTAGCAGGTGTCGCCGCCCTTCTTCAGGCAATTCACGTCGGGATTGCGAAAATACCAACATCGCGGGCGCTGCAGGATATTTCCGCCGACCGTGCCGAGATTGCGAATCTGCGGAGTCGCCGCCTCGCCCGCCGCCTCGGCAATCGCGGTGAAGCGCGCGCGAATCGCTGGATGCTCGGCGACTTCGCTCAGCTTGACCGTCGCGCCGAGGCGAAGATCGCCGGACGGACGCACCTCGATTCCGCCGAGTTCCTTCAGGCCCTTGAGATTCACCAGCGCGGCTGGCGATACGATGCTTTGCTTCGATAGATCGACTACATCGACGCCGCCCGCAAACGCCACGTTTCCATCTTCAGCAAGCAGCCGCGACGCGCTCGCGAGGTCGGCCGGCGTGATCACTTCGAATCGGTTCATCGCAATTCCAAACCGCTCACGCGCGCCCCAGCGCCGCCAGCACGCGGTCCGGCGTCATCGGGATCGAACGCACCGGCACGCCGATCGCGTCGTACACCGCGCATGCGACCGCGGCCGTGCTCGCGACATGCGACACCTCGCCGAGTCCCATCACGCCGGTGTTCGTAATGCCGTTGGCGACTTCGAAAAACGTCACGTCGATTTGCGGCACGTCGAGCGCGCCGAGCAGCTTGTAGTCGTCCATCGTGGGATTCACCATGATGCCGAGCTGCGGATCCATCCGGCGATCTTCGAACAGCGCGAACCCGATTCCCATCAGGATGCCCCCGTTGACCTGGCTGCGCGCCGTCAGCGGATCGACAATGCGTCCCGCATCGTGCACCGCGACGACGTGCGTCACACGCACGATTCCAGTTTCGGTATCGACTTCGACCTCTGCGAACTGGCATCCCGCCTGGTCGCTTCGAAAGCCGCCGTAGTTGGGCACGCGCTCGCCCTGCGCGGAAATCGAATCGCCGGGGATTCGCTTGCATACGTCGGTAAATGAAATCGCGCGCGAAGGATTGGTGCGCACGCGAATGGACTCGTCGGCGGCTTCGAGGTCGTCGGGCTCGGCGCCAAGAATCGGCGCGGCGATCCGAAACAGCTTGTCCTTCAGATGCGCCGCGGCCTGGCGCACCGCGGGCGAGTTGGACGGCGCGCTGAGACTGCCGCCACTCGGCACCGAGAAGAGAAATCGCGTGTCGCCGATTTCCGACTTCACGCGATCCACCGGCAGGCCGAGTTCTTCGGCCGCGACGATCGCGAGCACCGTGCGCGTGCCGGTGCCGATATCCTGCGTGCCCACGCGAACCTCGACGGTGCCGTCGCGATGCGCAATCGCTTGCGCCTCCGGCCCCGACACTCCGACCGCATGCCACTCGGCGGACGCGACACCGACACCGCGCTTGATAGGGCCGCTGGACTTCGCCGCCTCGTTCTTCTCGGCCCATCCGAACGCACGCGCGCCAATCTCATATTCCGCGGCGCGGACCGGATTGTCGCTGTTGCGGCGCCTGAGCTCGAGCCGGTCGATTCCCGCCTTGCGGGCCATCTCGTCCATCGCGAGTTCCAGCGCGAAGCATCCTTGCGGCCAGCCGGGCGCGCGCATCGGAGACGACGGCCCGGCATTCGTATAGATGTTGGTTTCCTGAGTGCGGATATTCGCGCATCGATAAACCGACCCGAACGGCCCCGCGCTGCCTGCGCCGCCGCCAATTCCTCCACTACCGCGCGCGACCAAATCGATCGCGATGAGCTTTCCTTCCCGATCGACACCGAGCTTGACCTTCTGCTCCGAGTTGGGCCGGTTGCCCGTCGAACGATGCTCGTCGCTGCGCGGGAGCATCACCTTGACCGGCACGCCGGCCGCCTTGGCCAGCCGCGCGGCCACAGTCATTTCGGGAGTCGCGCCGAATTTCGAGCCGAAGCCTCCGCCCAGGTACTCGCAGACCACGCGCACATTGTCGGGCGGCAGGCTGAAATACACGGCCAGGTCGTCGCGCGCGGAGAAAACGCCCTGCGTCGAGCACCAGACCGTGAGCTGATCGCCCGCCGCGTTGAAACTAGCGACCGCGCCGTGCGTTTCGAGGCACACGTGAGTCTGCACGGCGGTCGTGTAGGTCGCCTCGATCGTGTTCGCCGCCACTTCGAGCCCGCGCGGCACGTCGCCGATGCTCGATCTCGAAGTTCTGCCGAGGTTGGACC
>JBAWCX010000121.1:0-2518 GCA_049590495.1 Binatus sp. (SeqCode) | reverse complement strand
GCTGTGAAGCACGTCCTGGGGCGAATGCAGATAGAAGTTCCACCGACGTTAGCAGAGACTGGCAGGAGTTCCCGGATTCAATCTCGCGAAAGGATCAACGTTTCAGCAATCGCAACTGACAAGGAGTGTAATTATGGTACTTTTCACGCATCGGAACGCGCGCGCGGCTGGCGCGGCAGTAACTCTTCTCGGCGCAATCGCTCTGGTCAGCCCTTTGTTCGCGGCCTCAAGCGAAGTTCTGCCGCAGGCTAATTCGCAGCAGGCGATGGCGTCGAAGACTGCGGATCCCAACAGTATGGCGCCCGTCGAGGCGCGCATCAGGGATCTTCACAAGAAGCTCCACATCACCGCAGCTCAGAAGCCGCAATGGGACGCCTTAACCCTGGTGATGCGCGATAACGCGCGGGCGATGGTCGATCTGGAGAAGCAGCGGACCGCGGACGCGCAATCGATGAGTGCTGTCGACGTCGTCAAATCGTACGAGTCGGTAATCGAAGCGCATGAAGATGGAATGAAAAAATTCGTTCCACCCTTCGAGGCTCTCTATAACTCCATGTCGGACGCGCAGAAGAAGAGCGCCGACTCCCTGTTCCGCAGCCGCGAAAAAGCTTCGGCCGCAAAACAGACCGCAGCCAACAAGTGAAGCGGGAATCGATCCCGCGAGGTAGCGTCATTATGCAAGTATCGATCAAGCCGAAAAGTTTGTGTTCCAGGATAGCCCGGATCGCGGCGGCTGTCGGGTTTGCCCTCGTGATTGGCAGCTTCGGGGTAGGACCGGCTGGCGCCGCCGACCATCGAGGCGGTGGCGACAATCACGGCGGTGGCGGTGACCATCGCGGTGGCGGCGACAATCACGGCGGCTACCGCGGAGGCGGCGGCGGCTACTGGGGAGGCGTCGGTGGCAACTATTACGCGCCTCAGCCGGATTACTACGTGGCGCCTGAGCCATACAACTATGGTGATGCACCGGAGTACGACGCACCGCCACCCCAGGGCATCAGCCTCTTCTTTGGTCTTTGATAGAAGGATCCCTCGACGGTAGTGTCCTGATTCTGAAGTTAGGACACTACCGGCTCGTCAGCATCTCACTCGCGATTCTTTACCCGCTGCTGGCGGTCGCCAAGCCCATATACCATCGCGGTCTTGGTGGTGCCGAGTCTGATCCACTCCGCGCAATCGAGTTGCACCTTCTTGTAGAACTCTTCCGATAGCTCAAGGGACTCCTTGCTCACTTCCTCCAGCCGCTCGAACTTGCACTGAAACGCGAACTCACCCGATAGGGACTTTTCCAGTGCGCGGCTCCGCCAGATTGCGATGGTAGTCTTACCCTTGAAGTGATGCCCGAAGTGTATGACGCCCATCGTATTCTGCACTTCTTCGACTGCGACATTGTTAACCAGCATAATTTTGGTTCTAGGTCGTATGTCTATGTTCTTGAGGGTCGGGAAAGCTTTGGAGATATCCTCAATACCGCGATCGAGCTCGATTTCTGGCGACGTCAGCACGCATCCATGAGAATAGACGCTGCGCATCCCGCCCAGGCGGTCGCGCTCGAGCAATAGCTCTTCTTTAAACTTTACCTCATCGTGTCCACCCAATTGCGGACGCACGTCTACCGCCGCCGCGCTCTCGAGCTCCGGGGCGCGGAATTTGAAGGTGAGTTCATGGCCGGGACGCGGCCATCCCTGGTCATAGAACGTGCGCTTTCTCAGGATGAAATGGTTGTTGTAGAGATCGAACTGCGGAGTGTCATAGAACAGCACCTCGCGAACCTGGCTGTCGAACGCGTGGTGGTCGATATCTACCTTGAGGCCCAGTTTCTTAAGAGTCTTGGACGCGGCTTCCCAAAATTCGAGAAAACCATTTTTGCTGGTAAACCGATCGGGCTGCAGCAGAATTTTGTACTCGCGGTAATGAACAACGTCGCCCGCCAGATGCTCCGTTTCGGGATGCTTGCTGATGTGCTTGTCCATGAACCGCACCATCCTTCAATAAATCAGCGGACACGAACCCCTCTGCTCGAGGACAAAATTCGCTTCCCGCAATTGCCGCAATTGTACTTAAAAATCCAGATTTTCCAAAATGACGTTGAGCGCAGCGAAGTTTCAGAATCGGCGGGGGCCTGCGTCGATAAACTCCCGGCGAATAGCGCGCCGTCAAGCTATCGCGAATAGCTCATTTCTTAGGTGGCTTTCCCTGGCCGTTAAGATTGACGATCGCTCGACCGGCGGTCTCCGAGTCGTTGGATATCGTAAAGGTCCCGGTCTGCTTGCCAAGCGCGCTAGCAGTGTAAGTCAGGGAGAAGTAGCAATTGCCCTTGGGCGCCAGCGCCATCCCGAGTTTACAGGTGCTGTGAGCAGTATCGATGCTGAAGGGCGGCGTCGCCACCATCGCTTCGATCAAAATCGGCAAGTCCTGTTTGTGATTTTGCGGATTCAAGACCTTCACCTTGAGCGGCTTGCTGGTGCTGCCCATCTCGGAGGTCGGGAAGTGCAGAGTCTTCGGCGACACATTTAGT
>JBAWCX010000120.1:0-1669 GCA_049590495.1 Binatus sp. (SeqCode) | reverse complement strand
ATCAACACTTCAATATTGCCGAGGCCATTTTGCATCGAGACGATCACGCCATCGTCTGTCAAACGATCCGACAGCGCCGCCGCGATCGATTCCGTGTCGTAACTCTTGACCGCGCAGAGGATCAGCCCGAAACGCTTGCCAAGGCTCGCGGGCTCGTAAGCCAACGTCATACCCGTGACTGTCCGCTCGCCAAACAGCCCCGAAAGTTTGAGACCACCGCGCGCAATCGCATCGACATGCGTTCGGCGGCCAAGCAGCGTGACCTCGTGCCCGGCGTCATGCAGCATCCCGCCGACGATCGAGCCGATCGCGCCGGCGCCCGCGATCAGGATGGGACCATTGGTCATCGTGGCGAGGTTATCGGTCGCCGATTCGTCTGACAACGCCGCCGCTTGCGGCCGGGCAATCGCGCACAGTAGGAAGTAGGGGATGGAACGGACATCGATTCGGCTGGGCGGCGTCGAGCTGGCGTCGTCCGTGATGAACGCGTCGGGCGCGCGCTCGGCGGAGCGCGGCGAGATCTACGAGCTGTGCGCGGTGCACGGCGGCGCCGTGGTCTTCAAGTCGTGCAATCGCGCCGGGCTCGAGTTGCCTGAAAACCTGAAGAATCGCGGCGTCGAGTTTTTTCAGTCAATTGCCGGCGAGCTCACTGCTCGTAACAAGAAAGTTGTTGGCAGCGTGGTCGGCGCCAGCGAAGATGAATTCGTCGACGTCGCGGGCATGCTCGATCGCGCCGGCGTCAGCATCGTCGAGCTGAACCTGGCCGACGACTACGTCGCGAAGTCGGTGGCGCCGTTCGCGTCGTTCGAGCGCCTGAAATCCCTGCTCGGCAGAGTTCGCGGCGAGACCGGATGCGTGCTGGCGGTGAAAGTGCCGCCGCGCGTGCCATTCGAGCCGCGTGCAATCGCGGACCTGCTCAAGTCGATGCGCATCGCAATCGCGGTGTGCGCCAACGATCTTCCCAAAGAGATCGCAATCGACATCGCGAGCGGGGCAATCGCGGGTCCGCCGCGCCCGCTGTCGCAAGCACACGCGTTTTTCAAGGAGAGCGAAAATTCGCTCGACGTGGTGGCGGTCGGCGGAATCAACACGGGCCGCGACGCGTACATCGCGCATTTGACGGGCGCAAAGGCGGTGCAGGTGGGATCGGCGCTGATGAAGGAGGGCGCGGGCGCGCTGGGTCGAATCGATCGCGAGCTGGACGCGCTGCTCGCCAAGGGCGGCCACCGGTCGGTGTCTGAAATCGTTGGCAAGGCTCGCTTCACCGGATGAGTCGTCGCGCATCTCGACCGCCGGCGGGAGTGCCTTGCCCCGCTTCTCGCGGCTCTGATACTTTCGCTATCTGGCGCGCGCATGGCGCGCGTTCGCATTTTCAGGCATCGCGCCCAAGGTCCCCGTCGTCTAGCTCGGCCTAGGACACCGGCCTTTCACGTCGGTAACACGGGTTCAAATCCCGTCGGGGACGCCAAGGAAATCAAGGGTTTTTAGTTACGCCCGTGTGGCGCTACTGCTAGGACTACTGCCACAGGGGGAGATGCAACCTGGGCCGCGTAACCGCTGAAGCGAGAGAGCGGAACGAAGACGGGGCGTTTCAACCCAGTCGCACATCAGGTGATGAGCAACTGGACCGATGGCGAGACGCGTGGAGAATGTCCGGTATCAAGGTGAT
>JBAWCX010000119.1:0-2548 GCA_049590495.1 Binatus sp. (SeqCode) | reverse complement strand
GGCTACGGCAGCCTGCGCTCGGGATGACACAAAAATAAAGCGACACAACTCGGTACGACACAGAAATAAGGCGACACAAAAGAGCGAGCGACACCACCTGTCATTCTGCGCGCAGCGAAGAATCCCGGATCTTTCTCGACGCTGGTATCCGCACCCTCAACCATGGCGCGAGCGACGTGCGCGCGGCGATTACGCGAATGGGCCGGGATTTGTTGCGTCGAAGGAAATTTCGTGGAGCTTGTGCTCAGTGCGAATCGATTTCAACGCGGCCTCGCGCGTTTGCTCGAATTCGCGCTCCAGCCACGGCGCGATCCGTTCGATCAACTTTTCAGGTGAGTCGGTAGAGCCGATCAGGCCGGTTGCAATGCGGCATCTTAGCGCTACCCTCTCGATTCCGTCGGCGCGCTCGAGGCTCACCGTCAGTACGACATGGCCGGCTGTACGCTCTATCGGTCGAGCGTTCACAATCGCGTAAATGCCGCGGCCGGTTTTCAACAAAGATCAGGCGGCGCGCGAGGAACCCGCGCCCTTCTGCGTCCTGCCCGCGCCGCCTTCCCAGAAGAGTACCACCGGGCCCGCGATATAGATCGACGAGTACGTACCCGTGATGAAACCGATCAGCAGCGTGAACGCCGACGGCCGCAGAATCGGACCGCCGAACGCGAGCAGCGATAGCAGCACGACGATGGCGGTGCCCGAGGTCAGGATGGTGCGCGAGAGAGTCTCGTTGATCGCGCGATTCATAATCGACGAGATCGGCTCGCGCCGGCGCTTGGTCGAGTCCTCACGGATACGGTCCGACACGATGATCGTGTCATGCACCGAGTAACCGATGACGGTCAGCACCGCGGCAAGCGTAGTCAGGTCGAACTGATACTGGCTGATGACGAGCGCGCACATGACAACCAGCACGTCGTGGATGAGCGCGATCACGGCGCCCGCGCCGAAACTCCAGCTCACGTGGCGGAACTGGATCGCGATATACACGCCCATGAAGATGGTCGCGATGATGACGGCGGCGAAGCCCTTGCGGCGCAGATCGCTGCCGACTTTGGCGCCGACGCTCTCGACGCGCACGACCTTCGCGACATTGGGGCCGTAGGCTTTGTCGAGCGCGGTCCCGAGCTTGGGGCCGATGCTGCCGATGTTCTTGATCGCCTCGAAACGGGCGAGGAACGACTGCCCGGCCTTGCCGAAATCCTGCACCGTGATTTCGCCGAGATCGAGCGGCGCGAGCGCCTTGCGAATGTCGTCGCCGTTGGTCTTCTGGGTGAATTCTATCTGGGCGACACTGCCGCCGACAAAATCAACGCCGTAGTTGAGGCCCTTGGTGAACAGCAGCACGATCGCGAGGATATTGATCGCGGTCGATAGTGCGATGAAGAAATAACGCTTCCCGACGAAATCGAGATTGATGTCGGGACGGATCAGCTGTAAAGACATCGGCCCTGTTTAGCTTTTCGTAGTCACGCGCACAAGTATGCTCAGCTCGCGGCGGCGCGCTTCCGTGTCGATCGTGTCGAGCGGCGCGACGATCCGCCGCTTTCCTTGGCGGCCGCGGCGGCGCTATTGGCGGCAGCCAGCGCCTTGGCGCATGCGCCGCACAGATTGTTCAGATTGGCGGGATCTTCGCTGAAGCCGTCGTCGAGCGAGTGACAGACTTTCAGGCATGAGCCGCAGATGAAGTAGATGCCCTCGATGGTTTTGTTGATTCGCTCGCGGTTGAGGATTCTACCGCGCAGCTTCTCGATGCGGATGCCGAGCAGCTCGCCGTACTGGCGCTTGATTTTTCGCCGCCCGGCTTCGTCCTTGGGAAGGTCGGCATCTTCGTCCGCCTCGTCCGCCATGTCGCCGAACGACGCGTATTTGTCGCGCTTGGAGGTCTTGCTCTTGCGCGCTCTGCCCATCGTCGTCAATCCCCCTGCACGCTTAGCGCGTGCGTCCGACGAAGCCGCAGGCCTTCTCGCAGACCAGGTAGAAGCCCTTGCGGCCGAAACCGGCGAACTTGGTCACCTTGCTCTCGGCGCCGCAACTGGGACAGATGTGTCGCTGCTGGATGCCCGCGTTCTTTTCTGCGGTTTTTGCCTTTTTCTCTGCCATGACGTGAATTGCTCTCGAGTTGGATTACGGCTCTCGAATTTGTGCCCGGAATCGGATCAACGTTGACGCAAAACGACCCGGCCATTGGTCGCTACCATCTGGCCGGGTGCATCCTCAAAGGTAAGGTCGCTGGGTCGGATAGTCAATAGCCGGAGCGGGGTCGCGACTGGAAGCGATGCAGAACCAGCCGATCCGAGAAACCTAACCCCTTCCCTCGAAGGAAGGGGAACAATCGCAAAGAGAGGATCGGCACTATCCTCCCAAACATTTTCCCCGATTGAGAGCGAAAGGTTGTCCTCAACATTTCGCGCTTATCACCGGGTGCAGGGGTCACCCCTGCCGGGGAAGTTTGAAACCCACGTTGGGTTTCAAATTAAATAAAGTGAATGGCGCGTCTCGCGTGTTGCCCGCGCCGCCTCCGCGTGCAAGCGTTGAATCACCTTGGACT
>JBAWCX010000118.1:0-3831 GCA_049590495.1 Binatus sp. (SeqCode) | reverse complement strand
GATCGTGGCGAGGGCCGCGGTGGCGAAGGTCGCAGCGGCGGGATGCGTCGTGGGCGGCCCGGCGGGCGTCGCAAGGTATGCCGCTTTTGCGCCGACAAGACGCTCAAGGTCGATTACAAAGACGTGCGCACGCTCGGCAGTTTCATCACCGAGGGCGGCAAGATTGTGCCGAGCCGCACCTCGGGCAATTGCGCCAGGCATCAGCGCCAACTTGCCGTCGCGATCAAGCGCGCGCGCGTGCTCGCGTTGCTGCCGTTCTCGACGCTCGGAGTCTAGGCCGGCTTAATCCAGTGACGCGCAAGGCTGTTATCGGGATGGTTCGCGCGGCCGCGCTGGCGGGGGCCTTTTTCCTCGCCGGCGGCGCGATACCGTTGATCGGCGGCATCCTGATGATGCTCGGGCCGGCGCCAATCATCCTCTACGCCGTCGGGCGTCCCAGTCCGAACCTGCGCGCGACCATCGCGGTCCTGCTCGCGACCGCATTCGTGGCGATCCTGGCGGGACCGTTCGCGGGTCTCGGCTTTTTCGTGTCGTTCGGCCTGGCCACCGCGATCGCATGCTACATGCTCGAGCGGCACTCTTCCTTTGAAATGATCACCGCGGTCGGCGCGGGCGCGATGGTGGCGGCTTCGGTCGTGGCCGCGCTCGCAGTGATGGGCGGTGCTGATGCCCTCATCAAGACCGTGCACGACGAACTCGCGCAGGGGATGGCGCGCGGACAGGACTTCTACAAACTCATGGGGATGCAGACGACCATCCCGGCCGACACTACCGCGAGCGTGATCTCGCTGACGATGCGTTTGTCGCCGGCGTTCGCCCTGCTGGTCGCGGCGAGCACGATGCTGCTCAACCTGCGCGTGTTCTGGCGATGGGCCGGGCCGCAGCGGCTTGCGTACAGCCTGTTTGGCGATTTTTCACGATGGTCGGCGAAGGAATGGCTGGTGTGGCTGTTGCTCGCGAGCGGGTTCGGGATATTCATCCCGGTCCCGGCGATCAGCGACATCGCGCTCAACGGCTTCATCTGCATCGCGGCGGTGTATTTTTGCCAGGGACTGGCGATTATCGGGTTCTATTTTCAGTCGCTCTCGGTCCCGTCGATCGTGCGCGGCATCATTTACTTTGTCGTGTTTGCGCAACCGGTGGTGGCTGCGCTGGTGTGCGTCGCGGGCGTCTTCGATATGTGGATCGACTTCCGGCGGCTGAAGCCCCCCAGCCCCGAAGCGAACAACCTGGGCGATTTCTTTTAAGATGAGAAACCAAACCCGTAACCCCAACAAAACCCTCACCCCAGGCGCGGACGCCGTTCCCTCTCCCGCACTCGGGATAGGGTTATTCGGTACTCAGGAGACGTAGAGGATGAACGTGCAAGTCATACTCAACGAGGATCTTCCCAACCTGGGAAGGACCGGCGACGTGGTCAAGGTCCGCGCCGGCTACGCGCGCAACTACCTGTTGCCGCGCAAGCTCGCGGTCGAGGCGGATCAGAAAAATCTCCGCGCCTTCGAGCATCAAAAGCGCACCGCGTCGCGCCGCCGCGAGATCAAGCGCACCGACGCGCTGTCCGTCAAGGCGAAGATCGAGGCGCTCGCGATCACGCTCCATGCCCGCGCCGGCGAGGAAGGCAAGCTGTTCGGCTCGGTTACCAATATCGATCTCGAGCGCGCGCTCCGCGAGAACGGTCTCGACATCGAGCGCCGCAAAATTCACCTGCCCGAGCCAATCAAGCAGCTCGGAGAATTCACGGTGCCGGTCAAACTCGATTCCGAGGTTGAGGCCAGCTTGAAGATTACCGTCGCGGCGCAAGCCGAATGAGGACTTGCCCGATATGATCAAACTCTACGACTTCCTCTCCTGCCCCTTCGGTCAAAAAGTGCGTATCGTGCTGGCCGAGAAGGCTCTCACCTACGATTTGGTCAATGTGGATTTGACCCAGCACGAAAACCGCAAGCCCGACTTCCTGCGGCTCAACCCGTTCGGACGCGTGCCGGTGCTCGTCGACGACGACACGACGATTTACGACTCGACCATCATCAACGAATATCTCGAGGACGAGTATCCCGAGCCGCCGGTGCTGCCGCTCGTCGGCTCGAGCGCGATGCGCTCCCGCGCACGGCTGTTCGAGGACTTCGCGGACACCTCGTTCACGCCGCCGGTCGGCCAGTTGATCGCCGAAGTCTCCAAGCCGGAGGGCGATCGCGATCAGAGTCGCCTGCAGCGGCTCCATCAGTCGGTCGAGCGCGTGCTCGACTACCTGAATCACGAATTGCAGGGGAACAATTTTCTCGCCGGCGAATTCTCGGTCGCCGACATCGGCTTTGCGCCGCGGATGCTGGTGCTGAACGAAATCGGAATCGACGTGCTCGGCAACAACCGCAACAACATCGACGCATGGATCAAGCGGATGATGGAGCGGCCAAGCATCCGCAACCTGCAAGGCATCGCGGCAGTGCCGGTCGCCGGCGGCTGATCGCGATTCTCGCCACCCGACGTATCTCAAAAACGCGTGCGCCGTCCGGTTTCCCGGACGGCGCGCGTCGTAATGATAAGACAACGGATCTAGTGACGGACTGGCAATTCTAGACGATCCGCGCCCGCGTTAATAGCGGGAATCCGCTCCCACCTCGTCGTCCTCGCTGCGCGTTGGCCCGATGCCGGTGGGGCGGAACAAAAGCTTGGCCGCGAACAGCTTGTCTCCGATTCGTCCCTGCGATTTCAGTTGGCCGCCGTGCCGCTTGCAGTGCGGGCATGCCATCGAGCCGCTGAGCAGACCGGCGTTTTGAGGGGTTATTTTGAGCTCGAACTTAAACCCGCACCCTGGATTCTGACAAACCGTGCGGTAAACTACTCCCGGGTTGCTGGTTGTTCTCGATTCTTGTCTGCTGACCGCTGGTTGCATTTTTTCTATCCTCCTCTATCGCGCTCCATCGCGAGAGGTCTATTTCCGATTTACAATATCGATCCTTAGCCACTTAGACGAAAGATGCTGATAGAAGTTTCAAGCAATTGACGTGCCTCGCGGAACAATTGGCTGAACGAGGCAATATCGAGTAAAATCAAGGTAAATTATTTGTACCGTTGCCACTTCTGTATGTCTGACTCCTGCCACCACCCGGAAATTCCTGAGGTATTTGCCACAATCCGGCGATCTCCACCAATGAATAAAGCTCCATCTCGCTACCCGATCAACCACCTTCCGCTGATACTGCCAGACCCCTATACTTGGCGGGCTTGTGCTGATGCGAGCCGCCCAATGACGATTCGAGTCCCCTTCCTCAAATGAGAACGCTGGCGCTAGTGATGGCGGGAGGGCAGGGCACCCGCCTCCATCCTCTCACTCGCGATCGCGCCAAGCCTGCGGTCCCCTTCGGCGGCAAGTACCGCATCATCGACTTCGTGCTCTCCAACCTCGTCAACTCGGGCATCTACGCGATCTACGTGCTGGTGCAATGGCGCTCGCAATCGCTGATCGAGCATCTCAAGGACGGATGGCAGTTTGGAGGGATGCTGCCCGATCACTTTGTCATCCCGGTTCCGGCCCAGATGCGGATGGGTTAGTTGTGGTACCAGGGCACCGCCGATGCGATTTTTCAGAATCTCAATCTTATCGACGACACCAAGCCGGACCTGGTCGCGGTCTTCGGCGCGGACCATATCTACCGGATGGACATCCAGCAGATGATCGAGTTTCACATGGATCGCAAAGCGGCGGTCACAGTCGCGACGCTGCCGGTGTCGGTCGACGAGGCGAATCAGTTCGGCATCATGCAGGTCGATTCGGGCCTGCGCGTTTCGCACTTCGTCGAGAAGCCTGACAATCCGCCGCAGATGCCC
>JBAWCX010000117.1:0-17279 GCA_049590495.1 Binatus sp. (SeqCode) | reverse complement strand
TCTTGAGACCGATCATCGAATCGGTCACGACCCGCCGCTGCTTGCTCATCAAACTTTCCTCAGAAAACTTTGCCTCAAAAACTAACGCCGGTTGCGCTCAAATATCAGCCGGAGTCCTTTCAATGTCAAAAACTCGTCGACCTCTTCAATCGTCTCGCTCTCGGGGGCGATCAGCTCGGCGAGACCGCCGGTCGCGATGACGCGCGCCTTTTCGCCGCGCTCCTTGAGGATGCGGCCGACGAGACCATCCACCAGCGCGGTGTAGCCGAAGATAAGGCCGGACTGAATCGAGCCGACGGTGGTGCGGCCGACAGCCTCGCGCGGGCGGACCAGCTCGACGCGATAGAGCTTGGCGGCATGCTCTATCAGCGCGTTCATCGAGACGCCGAGGCCGGGCGCAATCGCGCCGCCGGCGTACTCACCCTTGCCGGTCACGTAGTCAAACGTGGTGGCGGTGCCAAAATCGACGACGATAGCAGCGCACGCGTAGCGCTCGTAGGCGGCGACCGCGTTGACGATTCGGTCGGCGCCCACTTCCTTGGGATTCTCGTAGAGGATGGGCATGCCGGTTTTGATGCCCGGGCCGACCATCAGCGGCGCGCAATGGAAATAACGCTCGGCGAGCTGCTCCATCACCTGGTTCAGCGGCGGCACGACGCACGCGATGGCGACGCCTTCGGGCTTGAGGCCGCCTTCGAGGCCGGCGCCCGCGAGAAGCGTGTTGAGAAGAGCGCCATGCTCGTCGGTGGTGCGATCGGGAACGGTCGAGATGCGCCAGTGATTGCGCAGGCGCTCGCCTTCGTAGATTCCAATCACAGTATGGCTGTTGCCAACGTCAATCGTTATCAGCATCGCAAATCCCGCCCGACCGGCGTCGACAATGACGCGATCGGGGTCAAGATAATAGCGCGCGAACTCGGCTTAAAAGAAACGGACTGAGCAGGCGCCGTTAGTGATGAAATGCGAACGACGAATGCATCGACATCCCCATCATCGGAGTGCCAGCCGGGCGGCTGAACGTCGACACGGACGGGCTCAGCATCCATGGGCCAGGATTGAGCGGCGGGAGCGCGGCCTGGGTCAGCGGGCTACTTCTCGTGGGAATGAATGCCGACGCGGGAACCTGAGGTCTGTTCACCGCGCCCGTGGTGGCGGCAACCGAATAGGGATACACGGCGTACGGAACCGCGTAAGCTGCCTGGTTCTGGTAGTCGGCGGCGGTGCCCCAATCATCACTGGACGGATCAGTGCTGGCGGTATCCTCGTTGGCGGTGGCAGGCGGCGCGCCTGGCGACGGGGCGTTGATGGCCTGGCTGTCGTCACCGGTGCCAGTGCTGCTGTCAGCGTCGTCGGTGGGATCGCAGGGACCCGAGGATCCGTCGGCGCAGGTCGCCTGGGGAATTTCCAGGACTTTGTCGGCAGATTCGGCACTCTCGTCGATAACGGGACCGGCGCTGTCCCAAGCGGCGTCGACGCTGGTGCCGGAATCGGCATCCTGCGAGTGCGCGGCGCGCACATTTACCAGGAGAATCATTGCGAGCGCTGCAAAACTTGCGACGATCAATCGCGCTGGACGCATGCCGATCATGGATCGAGACTACCACTCGGTTCGGAACGCGCCAAGACGAAATCTGTAGCGCGCCTGCATAAGGTTTGCACGCGCTGCGCGAGCGGATAAGATCCCCCGCTATGTCGGAAGCAAAAGTCGCATTGGTTACAGGCGCAGGCCGCGGCATCGGCCGCGACATCGCGCTTCGAATGGCAAAAGAAGGCTACGCGGTCGGGCTGATCGCGCGCACCAAGTCGCAGCTCGACGAAACCGCCGAGCTGATTCGCGCGCAGGGCGGCAAAGCTGTAGTGACGCCGACCGACGTCTCGCGCCGCGAGCAGGTGGTCGCGGCGGTCGATACGGTCGAGCGCGAGCTCGGGCCGATTTCCGTGTTGATCAACAACGCGGGCGCGTATCTGCGCAAGCGCTTCACCGAAATCACCGAAGAGGATTTCGATTTCCAGCTCAAGGTGAACGCCTACGGACCGTTCTTCTGCACGCAAGCCGTCATCGGCAAGATGGCGGAGCGCAAGGCAGGCACGGTGATTTTCGTGCTGGGGTCGGAATCGCGCAGCGGACCGGCGCAGTACTCGGCCTACAACGCGTCGAAGCTGGCGCAGCGCGCGATCGCGGAATCGGTGGCCTACGAGTTCATGCATCTCGGCGTGCATGCGGCGGCGCTCGATGTGGACGGGGCAGTGGACAGTGCGCGAGTGCGGGAGTCGATGCCCGACGTGGATCCGTCGCACTTCGTTCCGCCCGCGGCAATATGCGACGAGATCGTGCATCTGATCGGTCAGTCGAAGAGCGCGTGGACGTTCCAAGTCGATCTGCGAGCGTACGTGCAATGGCGGCCACGCGTCGCGCCGAAGAAGAAAGCCTGACTCTCTCGCAGGCTGGTCTTGCCGGCATCGAATATATAATGTTCGACGCGTCGGGGTGTGGCGCAGACTGGTAGCGCACTCGCTTGGGGTGCGAGTGGTCGCCGGTTCAAATCCGGCCACCCCGACCAATTCAGATGTCTTGGAATTCAACTGCCAGTCAGCTTGAATTAATTTCGATGCGTAACCCGATGCGAGCGGTCTTCTCAATGGCTGCTATTGCCGTGATGCTGGCGGCCACGACTTTGCAGGCGTCCGCGGGCGTGACGTGCAAGTCGAGTAACGGCTCAGAACAGACCAAGCACAGTTTTACGGCGGGCCAATGCGAGGCGGATTCCGACGGCAGCGGCGGCAAGGCTATCGCGCATGGTAACGGCCCAGGTTCGAACGGTTTCGCAAGCTCTCAGACCCTTGGCGTCGCTAATGCCAAGGCAGGTGCGCACTCGGCTGCGACCGCATACGCATCAAGCGGAGGTAATGGAGAGGCGATTTCCGATTCGCGCAGCCTTTCGATGGTGGAGGCAACTGGCGGTCGCGCGAAAGCAGTTTCGTCCTCCGACGGCAATGCCTTTGCGCAAGCCTCCCCCGACTGTGTTGGGTATGCGTCTGCAAAGCACGGTGGATCGTCAACGTCCTTTGCCATCGGCACAGGCAAGGCAAACGCGACGGCAACTTCGGACAGCGACGGGGCCGCCACAGCTAATGCATCAGCCGAGTGCAGCGCCGAAGCGGTGGCGGACACGAAAGGGACGGCCACCGCATCGTGCGGAAACAACGGCAGCATTGTGAGCGTTGAAGCAACCGGGGGTGCGACGGCGCAAGGCAGCGACACTATGTCACCGATGTGCGATACCAGCAGCGGCGGCACCGCCAGAGTGACTAGCCCCATGGGGAATTGCACTAGTCAATAGGCGCGATAGCTGGATTCAAACCCGGCCACCCCGACCAATTCAGAATCCAGTATTTCTCAGGCTCTGTGAGGCGGATCGTAATGCATCCGCCGAGCCATCCGGGCGTAGTTGTGTGTGCGCAGCGCCCAGCCGTCCAGCATTTCGGCGAGCGCCTTCAGCTTGACGGGTTTGCTGAGATAGTCGTCCATGCCGGCGTCGAGGCATTTCGCGCGCTCTTCTCCCGCAACGTGCGCAGTCAGGGCAATCACGACGGTGTGCCGAGCGTTTCCTTGACAGCGTCTTATCTCCGCGACCGCTGCATAGCCGTCCATCTCGGGCATCTCGCAGTCCATGAGGACAATATCGGACTTTCCGCTCTGTACGACCTCCAGCCCTCGCCGTGCACCGTCGACGATTTCGGCGGTGTAGCCAAGCGTGGAAAGCTGCTTCGCGCCCATCGTTCGATTCACCAGATTGTCGTCGACCAGCAGCACCCGCACCGCCTTGCGCCATTGCGGCTGCGCATTTCCAACCGGGCTGTCCGGCGCGGACCCGATGGCCGCCGCCTCTGCACGATCGGCGTTTCCGTAAAGCCTGAGGAGGCAACTGAACAGATGCGACGGACGCACCGGCTTGGTAATCCACGCATCCGCCACCGCGGAAATATTGTTCGTCGCGTTCTGCGCGCTGATCATGATCACAAAGTTGTGGTTGATGTGGGAGTCTTGCTTGATTGCACGCGCGAGGCCGAGCGCATCGATGGCGGCGGTCTGCTCATCGATGAGAACCAGCATCCGCTGCTTGCCTGCATCGCGGGCCAGCTTCAGGATTTCCAGCACTTCGGACTCGCCGCCGGCCGCGGCGTTCTCGATACCCCACGCGGATAGATATTCAGAGAGGGCCTGGCGACTGACTGGACTCTCATTGACGATCAGCGCGCGCACTCCGCTGAAAGATGAGGTGGCGGTCGCCCAGGGACGAACGGTCTCGAGTCCCTTCCTGAGTCGCGCGGTAAAGTGGAAGGTCGAGCCCTTGCCGGGCGCACTTTCGAATCCGATCTCGCCTCCCATCTGATCGGCCAGCGCTGCCGCGATGACGAGCCCGAGCCCGGTGCCGCCGAAGCGCCGGCTGGTCGATCCTTCCGCCTGAACAAAGGGCTGAAACAAGCTCCCCTGGGCCTCGAGGGCAATTCCAATCCCGGTGTCGACGACCTCGAAGCGCACGACCACCTCGCTGCCGGTGTCTTCCACTCGCCTGGCGCGGACCATCACCTCGCCTTGCTGAGTGAACTTGATCGCGTTGGATACCAGGTTGTTGAGAATCTGGCGCAGCCTGTTCGGATCACCGCGCAACCCGGTCGGCATGTTCACGTCCAGATGCAGGGCAATCTCGATTCCCTTGGCGTGCGCAGTCACCGCAAAAGAATCGACCAGGTTTTCCGTCAGTTCGACGAGGTCGAACTCGAGCTGCTCGAGCACGACCCGGCCGGCTGCGAGTTTCGAAAAGTCGAGTATGTCGTTGACGATGATTAACAGCAGCTCGCCGCTCGATCGAATCATCTCGGTGTGGCGGCGCTGCTCGGGGTTCAGATCGGAAAGCGCCAACAGCTCACCGGTGCCGATGATTCCAGTGAGTGGCGTTCGAATTTCGTGACTCATGTTGGTCAGGAAGTCCGAGCGAAGGCGGGCCGTTTCGAGCGCAAGGTCCCGCACCCGGTCGCGCGCGCGATTGGTCTCTTCCTCGGCGCGCTTGCGGCAGGTGATATCGACCAGCACCCCCTCGTAGTGTCCGACCTGGCCTGCTGCGTCATAAACGGCGCGGGCACTCTGCTCGCACCAGATAATGCTGCCGTCGCGCCGGCGCATCTCCATCTCGAAATTCTTGACGACGCCCTCTTTTTCGATGACGGCCTCGAACCGGGCACGCTCCTGCGGCCGCAACCAAAGCTCCGCGACGTCCGCTCGTTTGAGACTGTCGCCATCCTGAAATCCCAGCATATCGATCAACGCCGGATTGAACTCGAGAATGTCTCCGGCCGGCGAAATTCTGAACAGTCCGACCGGCAAGCGCTCGACCAGACTGCGATAGCGCGCCTCCGCGCGGTTGCGCTCTACTCGCACTTCACAGTCGCGAAGCTCGCGCTCGACGGCGAGCGGCAGCCGCGCCAGGTTGCTCTTCAATACGTAGTCATCGGCGCCGCACTTCATCGCCTCCACGGCCACGTCCTCGCCGACGGTGCCCGAGACCAGGATGAAGGGAAGGTCGAGTCCCTGCTCCCGCAGCAGCTTTAGCGCTGCGAGCCCATTGAAGCGCGGCATCGAGTAGTCCGCGATCACCAGGTCCCACTTCGCCCGCATCAGCGCCGCACGCATCGCCTCGGGCGTCTCCACGCGATCGTAGGTTAGATCATAGCCGCCGCGCCGTAGCGCCCGCGCGGTGAGCTCGGCGTCGTCGGCCGAGTCTTCGACCATCAGGATGCGCCGCGGCGGGTTCATCGACCAACCGCCAGCGCGATGCGTCCGTCAGTGCCCACGATCACCATCGCATCCGGAGCCGACTCGAACAGCGCGCGAAACTTGTCGTCGCTCCTCTGGAGTTCGGCAATGCGCGCCGATTTCCGTGGGCCAGCCGGTTTCCGCGTCTGGCCTTCGCTCACAGATTGCAACTTTTTCACACTACTTCCGCCAGGAGTCCCGGGTCCTGATGGCTTCAAGAGTCATGCCGTGCGGTCTGGATGACTAGGCGTGGCAGAAGCGAACTGAGCGGCGGACGGGCGACAATTGGATGGCGGGGGGCGTCAGGAAAATGCCGCACAAAGGCGTTGTCGGCGCAGATTTGTCAGGTTGTGCCGACCCTCTAGCCGGAAGGTTTGCAGGTGCTCTGCTCGCGGCTCCGGCCAACTCGCCAAAGCTCAGACGGGACGGCGAATCTCGGTGCGGCCGCCGCCGAAGTATAGATAGTGGCAGGACTCGTCGACAAGCAGGCGATGCCAGATTCCCTGCGGCACGATGACCGCCTGGCCTGCATTGACGGGGACCTCCACCGGGCCGTCGTCAAGCTCAAGAGACAGCCGAAAGGCGCCGGAGATGAGGTAGAGAACCTCGTCGGCGTCAAGATGGCGTTCGCCGCCATGATCGCCGCTCCGGTCTTGCCGGCTCTCGCCCCAAAGGATGCCGTCCACCGCGGGATCCCAGACGATCGTATGCGCAAGCCTCGTGACGTTGCTGAAATCTTTGGGGAGGAACTCCGCCGAGCCGCGAGGACGGACGTGAACTTGGACATCGGAGAGAGTAACGACTTTGGGTTGCGGCATCTCAGAAAACCTCGGGTTCGAGCTTCGACCAACTGTAAACTCAAAGTGCTTCACGCTCAAGAAACCTACCCACAGGCAGACGGCCGCGCCCTTCTGGTTCCACAGCTACAGTGGCTTGATTTCAGGGACGGCAAAAAAGACCGTGCGAGCGGTCCCACCGGTTCCCGTAAAACCTTTAGTGGTGAGGCCGGCTCGCACGGCGGAGGCACAGATTGGCTAGGCGGGCTTGGTGATTAGAACGGTCTCCTTGCCCTTCTTCTTCGAGTTGCGGAGGAAGTAGTAGGCGCCATAGGCTCCCCAGATGACCGAGATTCCTACCGCCATCAGAGGCTCCTTGACACTGCCGAGTCCTTCCATGGGGCCGATGATGTAGAAGGCCATGCAGGCAAAGTTCGCCAATGCGCCGAAGATGGGTATCGCCATATGCTTCACACCATGGAACATATGATGTTCGCGGTACGCGACTATGCAGCAGACATTGGTCAACCCATAGACTATAAACGTGCCGAAGTTCGAGATCAGTGTCACGAGGGCCAGTCCATTGGGCAGAGCCGCCAGCGATGCGTTGGAGCTCATTCCGATCGCATACCACAGGTTATGCGGCAGCGTGGCGATGGTCTTGTCGTCCGGTGCGGAACCGCCGGCGAAGAAGTAGAGAGCCGCGTAAGCGCCGAGCACTGCTGAAATCGTGGCTAGCGTCCAGATGGTGCGATGTGGTGTCAGGTTCTCGCCATGCAGCAGACCAAAGTGTTCTGGCACTTCAGCATCGCGGCCCATCGCATAGGTCACGCGGGCACCGGTGTTAATACAGCTTAGAGTGGTACCTATCAGTGCAAGGAAAACAGTTAGCGCCTCGAGCATCATGAACGCCTGACCATGGCCGCCCAGGAGTGCGTTGCCGATGATGGTCATCATGTCGCCGATGGGAGCCGCCGAGCCTTTGGCGTCGGCCATGCTATAGGCACTGCTCATGAAGTAGTTAGCGGCGAAGTATTCAATCATGTAGCAGAACAGGCCCTGGATCGTCAGCGAGAGCAGGACGCCGCGAGGAATGTCACGGGTCGGGTTCTTGGCTTCTTCGCCGAGCGATGTGATCGACTCGAAGCCGACCAGCAGGAATATCGCGATGGTGGCTTGCAGCATGACATAGCTGAAGTTGTGCGGCGCAATGACGGACCAGGCACTAGCATGCGCCGGCGCGTCGCCGGTCAAAGTGTAGTGCAACACCTTCTTGGTGCCATCGAGGGCCAAGCCCATGGAACCTTCAGGATGTCCGAGCCGGTACGCGATCGCCAAAGCCGCGAAGAACAGCAGCGCGGCGATCTGGATCGCGTTGATGGCGATATTGACCATCGTCGAGCCATTCACGCCGCGAAACGCGATGTATGCGATTCCGTAAGCCGAGATGATCGCGACCAGCGCCATAAATACGGGGCCCGGCGTGCCGGCGTTGAGGGTGTCGGGCGCGAAGTTGCCGACGATATAGCCGATCATGATCCCGATGGTGGCGACCATCGCACCAGGATAGACCCAGTAATACAGATGCGACGCCCATCCCATTATGAATTTGGCGATACGCGCGAACCTAAACGCCTGCGTCTTGCTGAGGAATGCCTGCTCAGCAAAGTAGTAGGAGCTGCCCGCACCCGGATAGAGCTTGGCCAGTTCCGAATAGGAAATCGCGGTGGCATACGCGAGCATAAGGGCGGCGAAGATCCCCGCCCACATCGCCACGCCCGACGGGTATGCGTAGCCAGCCTGGACCACAAAGGTGATCCATAGGAACGCTCCCGGCGCAATCAGCGCCATAGCATTGACCGTGACGCCGGTAAGGCCCAGGGTCGGTTTCATCTTAGGTTCTGTTGATTCGGCCATCCTTACACCTTTGTGTTGGGCGCATCATTGCGCGTTGCACTAACTCCCCGCGTGCTTCGATGTAATCGGCAATCGCCAATCGTTCTTGCGCGGACGGCAGCAGGAACTATGCCATCAAAGGCTCGTACGGACGGCAAAGAGAGTCGGAAAAGGAGGCTAACAGGGAGGCGTCAGGAGCATTACAAAATGAAATGGGCGCGAGTCTTATGAGGGCTGTCGTCTGTCCATTGATAATGCATCATACAATACCCAGAATTTCATTTTGCAATGGACGCAAAACTGCCGACGGGTTTGGAATTTTTCTGAGACAGGTAGCTAGAGTCGCCTTGCACTCATATTTGCTGCAAGTTTTTTGTGCAATGCTAAATGAATAGGCGCTCTACTTCTGCACTAGCGCGGCGCGGTGGCGAGAAACTCGAGCACGACTTTCTTGAATCGCTGGTCTGTCGGCGCCGTCATATGGTCGCGGCCTTCGAGCATCACCAGGCGCGCCCGCGGGATCATCTCCGCGAGCGGCTTGGGATCTCCAATCGCGTTGTCGTTGGCTCCGACTACAATCAGGACCGGTAGCCGTACTGCCGAGAGTTTGGCGGGATCGAACGGCGACCGCTCAGCGTCGATCAGCGCGGCGAGCGCCTTCAAGTCGTTGGGCATCGACTCGGCGAATCGGCGGTACGCCTTCGCTACCGGACTCTTGATGGTTGCAGGATCGTCCGCGCGGTAGGCCTCGGCGATCGCGTCGCGATCCGACTTGTCCTCCAAACCATCGTCGTATGCGATTCCGCCCAGGACGATTGCGCGGAAGCGCTTAGGACGCGACAGCATCAGCTCGATCGCGATACTCGCGCCCATCGAGTAGCCCATCAGGAGCGCGCGCTCGAGGCCCAGATGATCCATCAGGCGCGTCACGTCGGCTCCCATGCTTGCGTAGCCGTACGCCTCGCGGACATGCGGCTTGTCGCTGAGTCCGTGCCCGCGCACGTCGGGGGCGATCACGCGATATTTCGGCGACAGCATCGGCAGCCATCCAGTGCCGCCCCAGTTGTGCTCGGCAGTGGAAGCGAAGCCGTGCACCAGGATGACGGCCTGGCCGGCGCCGGCGTCGTGGTAGTGAATCCGGACGCCCGCTGAATCGAAAAACGGCATTGTGGTGTCTCCCGCGCACCGAAAGTGACGGAATCGGCCGTCGCGGCAACCTCTCGTGATACCTTAATCGATGGTTGACGTATCTGTATAATGATGCCAGCGATGGCGACTGACTTGGAGAACGCTCGCGCACGGATGGTGCTCGAGCAGCTGGAACGGCGCGGTATAAGAGATCCGCGCGTGCTCGCCGCGATGCGCACGGTCGCCCGCCATCGATTCCTTCCCGCCGAACTTCACGAGCACGCCTACGATGACGGCCCGCTGCCAATCGGCGACTCGCAGACTATTTCGCAACCGTACATGGTAGCGCTGATGAGCGAGGTCGCCGAGCTCACCGGCGCCGAAAAAGTCCTCGAGGTCGGGACAGGGTCGGGCTACCAGACCGCGGTGCTCGCGCGACTGGCACGCATCGTCTATTCCGTCGAGCTCAATCCGCATCTGAACGATCGCGCCCGCGTGATTCTCAACTCGATGGGCTTCAGCAACATTAGTCTCCGATGCGCCGACGGTTCGGACGGATGGCCCGAGGAGGCGCCTTTCGACGTCGTGATGGTGACAGCGGCGATGCCGGGAATCGCGCTTCCGCTGCTGAATCAATTGACGCCGCAGGGACGATTGATCGCGCCGATCGGCGAAGACGAACTCCAGACCCTGGTGCGCATCAGCCACAAGACGGGTCATTGGAGCGAGGAGTATTTTGGCGAGTGCCGATTCGTGAAGATGACCGGCAAGCTCGGCTTTCAAAATTAGCGCAGTGATAATTCGCGGCACGCAGGATGCGGCGCGGGGCGGTGACGGACGGCGGATGATGTGATCGAGCGGGGGATGACAGCGACACGGTGGATTTTGCGCGCGAGCGTAGTGCTCGCGCTCGCTGCGTCGATAGCGCTGTCTGGATGCGGTGACAGTTCGCCGCCTTCGACCTACATTCCAGCCGTTTCGCAGCGCCCGGCCACTCACGTCGTCGTCGCGGGCGACACCGTTTACCGTATCGCAAACGAGCACGGTGTCGGCATCGCACGCTTGATGGCTGCCAACGGGCTGAGCAATCCGCGCGAGTTGCGCGTCGGCCAGGTGCTGACGATTCCGGGCGCGTACCGGGCCGCGTCGATAGGGACCGCGTCGCGCGGGGTGCATCCGTACACGGGAGAGCGCGAGTCGCGGCAATTCCAATGGCCGGTCGCGCAGGGAGTGGTGTCGTCGGGATTTGGAATTCGCAACGGCGCGATGCATAGCGGCGTCGATATCTCGGCTCCGTCCGGCACGCCAGTGCTTGCCGCCGACAGCGGCGTAGTGATTTTTTCGGGCACGCTGCACGGCTACGGCAACACCGTGATTATTCGTCACGACGATAGTTACGCGACGGTCTACGCCCACAACGAGCGCAACCTGGTTCGCGAGGGCGCGCGGGTCGCATCCGGACAGCAGATCGGGGAGATCGGTCGCTCGGGACGCACGACCGGCGCCAACCTTCACTTCGAGGTGCGTCGCGACAACGTCGCCAGAGATCCGCTCGCCTTTCTGCCCCAGCCCGCAACTTCCGGCGGCATCAGCTTTGCCGCGGCCGGCGGCAGCTAGTATCGTTGACCACCGCACGCGAGAATCCTCAGACCAGTGCGATGGAATCAACGATGACTGTAGAAGAAATTAAAAAACTGATTCGCAACATTGCCGACTTCCCCAAGCCCGGGATAATGTTCAGGGACTTTACGCCGCTGATCGCCGATGCGCGCGGTTTCGCCGCGGTGGTCGATCAGCTGGCGCAGCCGTACCTCGGAAAAGTTGACGCCGTGCTTGGAATCGAGTCGCGCGGCTTTATCGTCGGCGCGCCGGTCGCGTATCGATTGGGCGTGGGCCTGACGATCGCGCGCAAACCGGGCAAGCTCCCGTTCCACACCTACGACCAGGCCTACGATCTCGAGTACGGCAGCGCGTCGCTGCAGATCCATCAGGACGTGCTCAAAGGCTCGGGTCGCGTGCTGCTGGTTGACGACCTGCTGGCGACGGGAGGAACGGCGGCCGCGGCGCTGCAACTGGTCCAAAAGATCGGTGGCAACGTGATCGGATGCGCGTTCGTCGTCGAGCTCGACGCGCTCAAGGGACGCGAGCGCCTCGCGCCGGTCAACTGCTTCTCGCTGATACACTATGATTGAGCGATGGCGACCTCGACGGACAATCACGCGCCGCATGCGAATCCCGATTCGGATCTGCGCCGCCTTCTGATCGTTCTCGGCGTCGCGTCGGTTTATCTTCTCACCGAGCTCATCGGCGGTTATCTGACGGGCAGCCTGGCCCTGCTTTCCGACGCGGTCCACATGCTCACGGACATCGCGGCGCTCTGCCTCGGCCTGCTGACGCTGTGGATCTCGAGGCGTCCGGCGTCGTCGGCGAAAACCTACGGCTATCTCCGCGCGGAAATCCTCGGCGCGCTGCTCAACGGCCTGTTTCTGTGGCTGCTGGTGGTCTTCATCTGGATCGAAGCGTTCGGCCGTCTGCGACACCCGCGCTCGGTTTCAGGCCTGGGCGTGATGGCAATCGCACTCATCGGAATCGGCGTAAACACCTTCTCAGCGTGGATGACCTCGGCCGACCCGCACGGCGGGCACACGACTGGAATGGCGATGCGCGGGGTGTTCGTCCACGTCATTTCCGACCTCATTGGATCGGTTGGCGTGCTGGCGGCCGGCGCGCTCACCTATTTCACCGGATGGATGCAGGCCGATCCCGCCGTGAGCATATTGATCGGAGTGCTGGTGCTGTACGGTTCGTGGGGCCTGGTGCGCGAGGGCGTGGACATCCTGATGGAATCGGTGCCGCGGCACATCGACCTCGACGAAATGCGCACGGACCTGCTCGCTGTCACCGGCACCAGGGAAGTTCACGACCTGCACGTCTGGTGCCTGACGACCCGCCAGATTGCGCTTTCGGCGCACGCGGTGGTCGCGGCCGATGCGGATCGCGATCGAGTGCTCGCCGAGATGTGCCATCTGCTGCAAACCAAGTTCGACATCCACCATCTGACCCTGCAGCTCGAATGCGACAATCGCCGCCTGCACGAGCCAGAACATTTCTGATCCCATGAATACTGAAAAAACAATTTTCTACGACATCAACACGCAGCGCGACTTCATCCTGCATGACGGCAAGTTCCACATTGAGGGCGCCGAGAAGATCGTGCCTGTGTGGAAGGCGATTACCGATCTCGCTCGCGATCAGAATGTGCGCATCGTCTGCTCGGTCGATTGCCACGTCCCCGGCGACCCGCAGTTGAAGAGTTGGGGAGGACAGTATCCCGATCACTGCATGGAGGGTACGCCCGGCCAGAAGAAAATCGACGAGACCACGCCGCTCCACCCGCTGACGCTGGAAAACCGCGTATACACTCCTGACGAAATTCAAAAAGTCCTCGATCACAAGGGAGAGATTGTTTTTCGACGTCAGCAATTCGAGAAGCTTGCCGATAGCGCTCACCTCAGCGCGATGCTGCGACTCGTTCTGCGCCCCTACGAGGACATCGTGATGTACGGCGTGTACACGGAGGCATGCGCCGAGCACGAGATCACCGCACTCAATGGGGTCGGCCCGAAACTCCACCTGGTCCGCGACGCCGTCGCAGTCATCGGCGGCGAATCCCCGACCTTCAATGAGAAATTGCAGCAGGAAGGCGTCGAGCTGATTTCCTTCGACGAGTTGAAGCTGCAAATGCTCAACTGATGGCCATCTCGGAACCCGTCGAACCGAGCATCGACGAGGGCGGCGCGCCGGAGTTCTACGACGAGCCTTGGGTCACGCCGCCGTTTCAGCCGCTTCGAGCGATCGGCTCGGTCGTCCTGATCGCGTGCGGCTTCGCGCTCTACGAATACGTGCTGGTGTCGTTCTGGTCGGTGCCGTGGATGGGCATTCACGAACGAATTCCGTGGCCCGCGTTCGCGATCCTGGCCGCCGCGATTGTGCTCTCGATCGTGGGTTTGCGGCTCGCGCTGGGGCTCGCTTCGCCGCACTCCAAACTCGGCTTCGGCCTGTTCGCATTCCTGGCATGCATCGTCGTTGGAGCGGGCGGCGGAAGATTCGTCAGCTATGTGATGCGCGTAACGGTGAATCCGCCGTTCACACTTAAGCTCGCGGTGGGACAAGAGTTCCCCGGCTTCAAACTCTCCGATCAGACAGACTCGGTTCGCATTGGACCAGTCGATGCGCCGGCCACGTTGATCTATGTCTATCGCGGCGACTTTGATCCGTTCGCGCGCTTCGAGCTTGCCGAATTAACCGCACACGCCGAGGATTTTCGGCGCGCCGGCATCGACGTGTATGCCATCAGCACCGATCCGGTCGAACGATCGAAAATGCTCGCGGGTTTTCTGCGCACGAAAATCCCGCTGCTGAGCGACAGCAGCGAATCGATCCTCGCGCCGCTCGGTCTCGTGCAGCGTCATCGCAACGGCGAGCCCGACAACGCGATACCGGCGTTTTTCGTCGTCGATCGAGAGGGCGTCGTGCGATGGATCTTCACGTCGCCGTACTATCGCGAACAGCCGCGGGCCGACGCTCTGCTCGACGCGGCAAAATCGGTCATTGCCGGCGAGTCGACGACGCGTCCAGCGCCGACAACATCGCAACAGTAGCAAGGGCCGGCGACTCGGCGGCAAAGATCGCTCCGATCGACGCGACTCCCGCCGGTTGCGCCGCCAGATCTGGAGACGCGAACAATTTGCGCGCGCGATCTGGCGTGATGCCGCCGAGTGCGTAGACCGGAATCGCACCGGCGCCGCATGCCGCCTTGAGGCCGCTCGCACCCCACGCGGGTCTGGTGGCGGGCTTCGATAGCGGGTCGAAGATGGGACCGAAGACGGCGAAGTCGGCGCCCTCTCGCGCGGCGCCGGCAACGTCGGGAGGCGAGTGACTCGATACTCCGATCAGTCGATCGGGTCCGAGCAGCTTGCGCGCCATGCTGACGCCGATCGAATCGAAGGGAAGATGGACGCCGTCGGCGTTCGATGCGATTGCCACGTCGATGCGATCGTTCACGATCAGCGGCGCGCCGGCGCGCGTGCAGATTTCCCGAAGGCGGAGCGCCAGTTCGTAGAGCTCGCGCGCGGGTAAATCTTTCTCGCGGAGTTGCAATGCGACCGCTCCGGGCGGCGCTGCGGTCAGCGCGGCTTCGCAGGCAGCGATGAGATCGCCGTTCTGCACGACGCGGCGATCGGTGATGAGATAGAGTCGAAAGTTGACGCGCGGCCGCGACGACAACGTCGGCTACCCTATCATGCCGGTGAGCGGGCTGGACGCGGTTGCGTAGAGCTTGCGCTCGATTCGGCCGGCGCGGTACGCCAGGCGGCCGGCCTCGACGGCGAGCTTCATCGCACGCGCCATCGCGATTGGATCCTTCGCGCCCGCGATTGCGGTGTTCATCAACACACCGTCGCATCCGAGCTCCATCGCCTCGGCAGCGTCGGATGCGGTGCCGACGCCCGCATCGACGATCACCGGCACCTTCGCCTGTTCGATAATGATCGCGAGGTTGAATGGATTGCGGATTCCAAGGCCTGAGCCAATTGGTGCCGCCAGCGGCATTACGGCCACGCATCCGAGCTCCTGGAGCCGCAGGCAGGTGACGGGATCGTCGGTGACATACGGCATCACCTTGAATCCCTCCTTGACCAGCACGCGGGCCGCTTCGACCGTTGCGGCGACGTCCGGAAACAGCGTCTTCTCATCGCCGATCACCTCGAGCTTGACCAACTCGCCGACTCCCACCTCGCGCGCGAGGCGGCAGGTGCGAATCGCCTCTTCGGCAGTGAAGCATCCAGCGGTGTTGGGAAGAATCTGGTAGCGCTTGGGATCGAGATAGTCGAGCAGATTTTCCTTGCCGCGGTCGGTGATATTCACGCGCCGCACGGCGACCGTGACGATCTCGGCGCCGCTTTCCTCGACGGCAGCCCTGGTCTCGGCGAAGTCGCGATACTTGCCGGTGCCGACGATGAGGCGCGACTTGAATTTCATCCCGCCCAATTCAAATAGACTGTCCTGCATATTTTAATTTCCTTGCGAGCGTGGCTATCCGCCACCGACGAAGTTGATTATTTCGACGTGGTCGCCCGCCCTCACGATCGTCGCGTCATAGTTTGCCTTGGGCACGATCTCGCGGTTGATCTCGACGGCGACGCGGCCGCGGCGCATGTTGAGGCGCTCGAGCAGCGCTTTCAGCGGAGTGTCGGCGTGGAGCGGGTACGGGTCGCCGTTGAGTATGATTGAGGTTGCGATGGAGTCCGGCATTATTGAGCCGCTTCCCTGGTGTGGGGAAGCGGCCCAGGCGCAGCCGCGAACGTTGCGCCGTTGGCTTCCCTACGCCGGCATTACCCGGATCAGGTTCGAGGGGTTCTCCCGCAGGAGCTCTCAGTGCGTGTTATGCACACCCCCAGCCTGGTTCGACTATACGACTACGGCCGCGAAGTGTCAAAAAAAGCTCATGCCTTACGTGGTGGACGCGCTGGCGAGTTTGGTGTACAAATATGCACAGGGCGGGAGCAGTGGAATTTGAGTGGGATCCGAACAAGGCGGCCAGCAATCTTCGCAAGCATGGAGTCAGGTTCGCTGAAGCTGTGACGGTCCTTGAGGATCGTGCAGCGCTCGGCATGCGGGACGACAATATCCAGGAAGAGCGCTTCGTTGCCCTCGGCATGGACTCGATTGGAAGGATTCTCGTGGTAGTTTACGCGGTTCGCGGCGCTCGAATCAGAATCATTTCGGCACGCAAAGCGACGCGGCGAGAGCGGTCGCAATACGAGAGAAAACACAGATGAAAAGAGAATACGATTTCGGCAAGGCCAAGCGTGGCCCGGTAGTGCCAGCTGCACCGGGAAAAACGCGAATTACGATTCGCCTCGACAATGATATCATCGAGCATTTCCAGAACCTTGTCGATCGCGCCGGCGGCGGGAACTATCAGAGCATGATCAACGCGGCCCTGCGCGAATATGTCCAAGGCGCACGCCTGGAAGCGGTCGTACGCCGGGCCGTCCGCAAAGAGGTCGAAGCAGTGAAGAACGCCTTGGCGAGAACCGGCTGAACCGCGAAGCGTTGCCTTCCCTACGCCGGCATTTCAGATTAGGGAAAGGCGCGATCGGGCTATTTTGTGTAATCGAAGATTTCGTGTTCTTCGGTCAGGAAGATTGAAGAACGTTCGAAGTCTACGAATTTTGATTCATCTTCGAGGAGTGCGCGGGCTGCTTCTGCGCCTCCTTTGGGATCGGCGGCGCCAGTGAAGTCTTCCAGCGTGTCCCACCATACTTCTGTGATTCCGTCGCAGGTCTCTTTCATTTTGGGGCGGGTGTTTCTGATCTGCCGGCCCGCGTCTTCGAAGACGGTGTGGCTCTGGACGTATTTTTTTGCGCGCATCGATTTCGCGAAACTGCGCACCAGCGGTCCATGCTTCTTCAGCCAGTACTCGTGGAAGTCTTTTTCCGAGATGTCAGCACGCTTTCGGACTACGTAGACAAGTTTGATCATAGCATCCTCATTTTTCGGGCCGACGATCGCGAATCTCATCGTTAGTATGCGCCACCGTGACTAGTCAATTCATCGTCTCCAACTGGACGGTTCCATTCTGAACTTGCGCTGGGCGTGGC
>JBAWCX010000116.1:0-11000 GCA_049590495.1 Binatus sp. (SeqCode) | reverse complement strand
ACGCGGCGTCGCTGCGTCAGAGTTTCCTCCATTGCGCAATATTCCTGACTGCTGCATCCCGTAGGACTCTGGGCCGTGTCTCAGTCCCAGTGTGGCTGACCATCCTCTCAGACCAGCTACCCGTCTTAGCCTTGGTGAGCCGTTACCTCGCCAACTAGCTGATAGGTCGCGGACCCCTCTCAAAGTGATAGCTTGCAGGAGCAGAGGCCATCTTTTACCTCAGGAAGCGAACTTCCCGTGGTCTTATCCGGTATTAGCTCGTCTTTCGACGGGTTATCCCAGGCTCTAAGGCAGGTTATCCACGTGTTACTCACCCGTGCGCCGGTGTACTAGCCGTATTGCTACGACTTTCTCCCACGACTTGCATGTCTCAGGCACGCCGCCAGCGTTCGTTCTGAGCCAGGATCAAACTCTCCATTATAGCTCAGTATATCCACCGTTCGAGACGCGGCTAACGCGTCATGGAACGGCAGGACTGACCGCATATTAATTCAAAGAAATCGGTCGGGCATCAGGTCCATTCCTGGACCCCCGCCGCCGATTAGGCATGCACTACTATTCAGTTTTCAAAGACCGACCCTTTTCAGGGCGAACGGAAACAGTACTCTCTTAATCCGGACCGTGTCAACGGGATCTGAAGGATTTCTGAGGCGAAGTTTCCACAGGCCGCACCGCAAAGCGCCGCCGACCAACAATCTACGCACATCGACCGACGAAGTAAAGCCCCTGGAGAAAAGATTGTTCGCCCGCCGAGGCACTCACGTTCGCTTTCATCACGCCACGCATTTGTACTATAATTCTTAATAGCTTTGCCGTGCGATTTGGCCGTTTATTCTGCCAAGCTTGGCACGTAGCGGGATGATTCGGGGAAAGACTGCTCGCGGGGACATTAAAATGCGACGATTTGTGAGCTTAGCGGCCTTCGGCTTTGGTTTCTATTATCTTTGGTACAACAACGACCCGACGACCGAGTTCGTAGCGTTGGGCGCTATGGGCGCGGCAGTACTGCTCGAGTTCCTCGGCGCCGAGTGATCGACGTCTCCCTCGCAGCGCGGAGCGAGGCTCCTTCGCTGCACCAAGGATTAATACCAAAAAAATTTCCAACAGGGACCCTACGAGTACTCAGGGTAAACTCCGCCCGCATCTTTCTGAATACTGGGCGCAGGAGTCACCCCTGCCCAAGGAAGCGTGAAACCCAGGAGGGGTTTCACATTAAATCAGTGACGCGCTTTGCGCTGGCTCTGCCCGATTCCGGATACCGCCGAAGGTTCCCCTTCCCCCTTCAGCGCGACGGGGCCGGCCGGCGCTTCGCTGTAGGATTCATTCTCCAGCGTCACACTGAGTGAAAGTTTTTTCTCGCGTCCTGGCGGCAGATCCAGCGGCACGGTTGCGGCGCCGTCGTCGCCGACCAGAAAATCCGCCGCCCAAACCGGGGCGCGGTGTTTCGGCGTCCACCAGATTCGGTAAACCTCGAAGGTGCCGGTTGGCTTGAGTCCGTTCGCTTCGAGCATTGCTGCGCTGGCCGACTCACTCATCGCGAACATCCCGGACGGAAGTTCCGCGCCGGCCAACGATTTGTCTTTTTCCTTGTCCTTCTCTTTCCCAACCGGCGGCGCGAGCTTCATGGTGCGAAGGTCCGGCGCGAACAGGATCTTCTCGAACACCCCGCCGACGGTTGCGCGCTCGCGCTCCGAGCCAAGCTTGCGTTGCTCAACCGCCGTCTGATGCCGCAAACTTCTCACGGTCGCATTCAGAGCCGCCACGCGGCGATTGACATAGATCGTGCGTCGCGCCAGCGAGCCCGCAAGCTCGGACATCACAATCAATGACGCAAGTGTGATTGCGACCGACATCCCCGCAATCGCCTGCCAAAGCCTGACGCGCAGGAGCCGCGGCGGCCGCTCGACAGCCGGCAACTCGCCGCTTTTACTTCCGTCCGAGCTCGGTTCCGGTTCGCCCTGATTCATCACGACATTCAGCGTCAGGTCCTGACGTTTCGATCGACGGTAATTATGCCCAATAGGTAGCGGCTTTGTTAGCTGCTCCCTTTCGGATAGAAATAGGAATCAACTATGCGTCGAATTCAAGACGTCCACGTTCTCGCGGCGGAACCGCTCATCGCGCCGAATCTGCTCAAGACCGAGATGCCGGTGGACGAGGGGATCGCGCGGACCGTAGTCGAGGCGCGCGAGACCATCCGCGAAATCCTGGCGGGTCGCGACCGCAGGATGCTCTGTATCGTCGGTCCTTGTTCCATACACGATCCCGACGCGGCGATGGACTACGCTCGGCGCCTTGCAAAGCTGAAGGATGCCACTTCGGATCGTCTCTACATAGTCATGCGCGTGTACTTCGAAAAGCCGCGCACCACCGTGGGATGGAAGGGGCTCATCAACGATCCGCATATGGACGACAGCTGCGATATGCGTGAAGGATTGCGCATCGCACGCAGATTGTTGATCGAAATAAATCGGCTCGGCCTCGCGGCGGGAACCGAACTGCTCGATCCGATCACGCCGCAATATATCGCCGACCTGGTCGCGTGGGCCGCAATCGGCGCGCGCACCACCGAGTCGCAGACCCATCGCGAGATGGCCAGCGGGTTGTCGATGCCGGTCGGATTCAAAAACACAACCGAAGGGAATCTGCAGGCTGCGATCAACGCAATCCAGTCGGCGCGCCGTCCGCATTCTTTTCTCGGCATCACTCAAGACGGAATCTCGGCGGTGATTCGCACCTCGGGAAATCCCGACACCCATGTCGTGCTTCGCGGCGGACGCAAGCCTAACTACGACGCCGGCAGTATCGAGGAATGCCGCGGGATGCTCGCCGCCGCCGCACTCGAGCCACGCGTGATGGTGGATTGCTCGCATGCGCAGACCAGCAAGGACTTCACCAAGCAGCCCGCGGTGCTGCATACGCTGGTGGACCAGGTATGCGCCGGCAGTCGCGCGATCATGGGCGCGATGCTCGAGAGCAATATCGAGGCGGGCAGCCAGCCAGTCAGCTCGAATCGCGCGCAGCTCAAATACGGCGTGTCAGTCACCGACCCGTGCATCGACTGGCCAACGACCGAGCGATGCATCTTCGACGCCGCCTCCGCACTGGGCTCCGTGCCGGACCCGCGATCGCTAAAGGGAGCGCCCCCGCGCGTCGGATGACTTCCGCAGGCCAGGCTCTCGATCTCGGCGAACACGCGAATGCCGATCGGTACCACGAGCTTGCGCTTTCCCTGACAGGAGCGGCCGCACTGCTCCTGGGCCTCGGCCTGCTGGCAATACGCTGGCGTCTTCCGCTGCTCGGGATGCATTCGTTTCGGCAGACGCACACGGCAATGACGTCATATTGGCTGATGCACGGATCGCCTTGGTTAGCTTACGAGACTCCCGTGCAGGGAGTGCCTTGGTCCATCCCCATCGAGTTTCCGTTCTATCAACTGCTGGTTGCGGGGTTGGCCGAATGGACCGGTCTGCCGCTGGATTCGATCGGTCGGCTGGTAAGTTATCTGTTCGTCGTCCTCACGATAATTCCAGTTCGGATGCTGGCCCGCGCCTGGGGGCTGGACAATACCTACGTCCGCTCTTTTGCGATTCTGTTGCTCACTTCGCCGATCTATTTATTTTGGGGAACCGCGTTCCTGATTGAGACATGCGTCTTATTCTTCTGTTTTTGGTTTCTATCCGAGGTCGAACTCACTACTGAACCGACTCCTTGCTCGTCATACTGGATGGCCTTGGCTTTGAGCATTTTCTGCGGCGCCATCGGGGCGCTTGGAAAGATTACGACGTTTATCCCGTTCGAATGCCTTGCGGGGCTGATTCTTCTGAACGATTTCGTCAAGCGGCTTCGTCGGCACGAGTCGCTGTTGCGCCCGATTCTTACCGGTGGCGGTATTATCGCGATACCGCTCACTTTGTTCGGGATCTGGAACCGTTTTGCGGATGCCCAGAGGCTCAAGAATCCGATCATGAATCCGATCACGAGCCACTCGGTGACAGGCTCGGTGTCTGCGCATCAGTTGTATCTTGGTACCTGGGCACAACGGTTTTCGCTCAATTTGCTGCTCACTCTGGTGCGCGCAGCTACCGATACCTTGGGCGTTCTAGCGGTGCCGATTGTAATCGCGTCTGTGCCGCTTGCGATTTCCTACAGGGTCATTGATCGACCCACTCGAATAATCCTTCTGGGAGCGCTGGGCGCATTCCTGCTTCCATTCGTGCTCTTCACCAACGCCCACATTGTGCACAACTATTACGATACAGAGAACGCGATTTTTTTGATCTGCGCTTTTGCAATGCTGGTGAGTCGACTCTTTTCGACTGGACACCGCCAGGCCGGATGGAATTTGCTGGCGCTAACTGTCGCCTCACAACTACTCTGGTTCGGTTTTTTCTTTCTTCATGACATCCGCGACCCATTAGATCGTCCGCTGCTGTCGATCGCTCAGGCCGTCAATGAAAGGACCGATCCGGACAGCGTCGTCGTCATCTACGGACAGGCCTTTTCATCGGTTATTCCCTATTACGCCCAGCGACGGGCCTTGATGGAACCCGACTGGATCCCTTACGAGGGAACGCTCGAACGCGCGCGTCGGATGCTGGCGCCGCAGGGTGGCCATCGTGTTGAAGCGGTTGTTCGGTGTAAGTCGCGAATGGATCAGTTCCGAGAATTCGACAAGATCTTCGCAGACCTCGACGCACGCGTTCAGAAGCTCCAGCTTGCGGGATGCGATGTCTACTTCGTCGGAAGCGCGCGATCGTCGGAGCCCGTGATATTGAACAACCACAGCCAACCCGCTGCACAGTGAGTCGATTGGCCAAAACTCGCGCATTTGCGATTAGGGGTGCCAAAACGGGAATTCCCGTGAATATACCCATTATGTCAGGAGTGCAAATGAAATCTGGACGTAGAGTATATCGGAGGCCGAGTGGTGGGCGGACAGATGAGTGATCGCGGTTCCAAGGACGCTTCGAATTTCGACGCGTACGCAGATTCCTATGATCGCGACCTGGCACTAGGGCTCGCCGCGACCGGAGAAGATCGCGACCATTTCGCGCGACGGCGGATTGAATGGCTCAGAAGATGTCTGGATAGCATACAGTTTGTTCCCGAATCGGCGATCGAGTTCGGATGCGGGACGGGCTCCAATGTACCATTCCTTCTCGAACTGGCCGGCGCGACGTCCGTGGTGGGAATCGACAATTCGGAAAGATCGCTTGAAGTGGCCCGCAACACTTTTGGATCGCCGAAAGCGCAGTTCCATGGTTTGCGCGAATACGATACCTGGGGCCAGGCCGACCTGGTCTTCTGTAACGGAGTGTTCCACCACATACCGCCACCCGATCGCGCAGGCGCTGTAGAGTACATATATCGCTGCCTAAGGCCGGGCGGATTGTTCGCGCTATGGGAGAACAATCCGTGGAACCCCGGCACTCGCTACGTCATGAGCCGTATCCCGTTCGATCGTGATGCGATTACTCTCAGCCCGCCTCAATCACGCCGCCTGGTGAGCGCGGCGGGATTCGAGGTTCTGAGGACTGACTGTCTCTTCATCTTCCCGCACTTTCTTCGCTGGCTGCGCACTCTGGAACCACACTTGTCGTCGCTGCCGATCGGCGGGCAATACGAGCTTTTGTGCCGCAAACCGAGCTAGCCGGTCTTCTCCGCAACGATCGCGACATATTCGCTCACCATGTCTAAGCGATCGAGCCTTCGCAGCAAAGGGTTCTGCTTGCGGCGGTGCCGCGACCTGGATGGACGGAGGCATCATCATCGGTGCTCCAGGCCGAGAAAGCTGATCATAAACGCCGACAAGATTGTCTGGAATCCTAACGCAACCATGGTTGAACCAGGAACCACCAGCCGCATCGTATGGGCATAGTCGAGCGGACCATAGTCCACGAGTCGCCATTGCTCGACTGCAAGTGCGAGTAGAACCAGGCCCACGATCATCGCGGAGGCGGCGACCGCAAGACCCACTTCAAGGTTGACAGTATTGAAGAACCGCTCGAGTCGCATGTCCGACGGTAACAGACCTTCGTTGACCGCGAGTGTTTTGGCGAATATCGCGAAAAATATCGACTCATAGCCGCACAGCATTGCGAGACTTCCAAATAACAGGGTGTGGGCGTCGAATTTTACTCCATGCAGGGCCATTCCAGGCAGTGCCAAGGCGTATGCAAGGATACCCAGCAGGATAAGTATTACGCCAGGCACGAAAAACAATCGGCCCGGAGTACATAGCAGGAAAAATCGGAGAGTTCGCCAGCCATCTCGGAAAGTCTTCAAGTGCGGCGGGTGGACCTTACGGCCGTCCGGATGAAGCGTGATCGGCACCTGAGCAGCCTTACCCTCGAGCAGAGACGACTTAATGATCATCTCAGTCGCGAACTCCATGCCGATGCATCGCTGATCCAGCCGCTCGTAGTGTGACTTTCTGAAGCCACGCATTCCGCAGTAGATGTCTTGTATATGAGAATGGAACCATCGCTGCGCAATCAGCGAGAAAATGGGATTGCCGAACCAACGGTGCAGAACAGGCATCGCTCCTGGCATGATCTTGCCCCCACCCGACGGCAGGCGGCATCCCTGCACCAGGTCGTACCCTTCCCGCAGCTTTTCCACAAATCGGGGAATCTCGAGAAAGTCATAGCTGCCGTCGGCGTCACCCATGATGATGAATTTCCCCCGAGCGGCAGCGATACCTCCCATCAAAGCACTGCCATATCCTTTCGTGGGAACCTGGACCAGTCGCGCCCCCTGCCCCACTGCGATTTCAATCGACCCATCGTCGCTGCCATTGTCTGCAACGATTACTTCGCCCGCAATACGATTTTCCCGGATAGCGGTTTGCGCGGTCCTGACGCAGTCGGCCAAGGTGTCAGCTTCGTTCAGACAAGGAATCACCACACTGAGTTCGATTTCCCGAGGGTCGGGGTTGTGCTTAATCGTGGGACTGGTCATTAGCTAGCGGAGTTTGCCGGTGCCGGAACATTCTTCATCGCGCAAGGGAACAGAATGGGCGCCAGATCGCACCATTCGACTCGACTTCTCGCACATCGCCTAACCCTCCTCTCGGATTCGTATCGGAATCCCGCCCCCGAGCCATCTCCATCTTTTGCGATGTGTCGTAAGAAAACAATGGCTCCTTCGAGATATTGTGAATCGCCCGCGTTTCGGAGATTATGCTATTTATTCGTAGCCGCGGACAAGTTCGAGAGTAGATCAATTGGCAAGAGACGACCGTGGACATCGTCGCGTCAGCAGAGTGCCAGTGAAATTCCGGACTGGAGCCTCGTCGCCATCGTGAGTATATCGCGGGCTGAGGATCTCATCTTCACCAAACGGCGACTGTCGCTGTGGGGCTATAGCTTTCTCGCGGCCAACCTCAGTGCGTTCGCTATCCGATCGTTTACCGGCAAGTGGCTGATTGATACTGCCGGACATCCTCTTATTAACGACTTTCTGGATTGGTGGGTTGGCGGTCAGTTCGGCCTGACGCGAGACGCCGTTGGAGCTTACAACTATCCCAGATTTGCGGCCGCGCAAGCCTTGGCGCTTAAGTCCACCCATCCGGTGACCTTCTATCACTGGGTCTATCCGCCGACCATGTTGCTGCTCTTCGCACCCTTCGCACGGCTTACTTATGTGGCTGCATTCTTCGCGTGGATCGCAGTAACCCTCAGTTTATATGTGATTGCCCTTTACGAAATCTTGCCGTATTCATTGTCGATTGTGATAGCGCTTCTGCCGCTACCGGTTGTCAAAAATATTTTCAACGGTCAAACGTCCTTTCTGATGGCTGGACTCCTCGGGCTGTCGATGGTTTTCATCGGTCGAAGGCCTTATCTAGCTGGAATGTTCCTGGGAATACTAACTTATAAACCGCAATTCGTACTCTTCTTTCCGGTAGCTCTTCTGATTACGGGACAATGGCGCGTCATTGCGGGTGCAATCGCGAGCGCGTCGATACTATTCGGGGCAACCGCTTTGGCGTTCGGCCCTAACGCCTGGCTTTTATATTTGCGCGCCTCAAAGGAACTGAATCCTACCACGTTCTTGCCTCCGCCCTTCAACCTCGCTTATGTGAATCAGACGGTTCTCGGCTTGATGCACGAGATCGGCGCAGGAATGACCATTGCCTGGGTTGTTCATCTGGCCGTGGCCCTGCTTGCGACCGCGCTCGCCTGCCAAATCTGGATGCGGCCAGTGCCTCATTCATTGAAAGCGGCGGCATTTTCTATCGGCGTGTTGACTGTGACGCCGTACATGCTCGCCTACGATCTCACTGCGCTCTCGGTCCCGGCCCTATTTCTGGTACGGGATGCTCTGGCGCACGGGTTTATTCCTGGCGAGCGATTTGTGCTGATGGGCTGCTTCTTGGCACTGTTCCTATGTTTCGATTTCGCAGTCGGCCCGATCATCCTACTCGCTCTCATGGGGCTGGTAGTGCGACGAGTCCGGTATTCGACGAACACGAGCGCGGCCATCGCTGCGGTGTCATAACGAACGCTCGCTATGTAAGCTCCGACTCGAATGGCCAAGTGGAGGTGAGATTGCGATTGGCTGACAGGTTGTCAGGAAGTAATCTGGGCGTGAAGCAGGTTGAAGCGCATGCCGAGCCTGCCAAGCCCTTCCCATTCCTGCGTCCCGTTCCTGTAAGCTGCGCGATCGCTGCACTCGCGATCATCCACTACCTGTGGGTGATCTTCATTCCGCATAGGGATCTCGTGTGCTTTGTCGCAGACGACGCATTCTACGAGCTCCAGATTGCGCGGCACTTTCTCAGCACCGGTAAATGGTCGTTCGACGGCGGATACTCAACGACGACGGGATTTCACCTCTTGAACGTCTATGCGATGAGTCTTATTCCGGGGTTACTCGTCCATCCATGGTTGGCAATTAAATTCTGGATGGCCGTTGGTCTTATGCTTTCGATTTTGAGCGTCTTCATAATTACAAACTTCGCATACGAGAAATTTGGAGCTTTCGCCCTCATTCCGACCTTTCTGGTTCTCACCGCACCATACTTCACGCTCGAGAGCACCGGAGTGATGGAGTATCCCTATGTGATCCTGATCGCGGCTCTGTATGTGAGCACTGTATTCCTGTGGCGCGGGGAACATCGTTCGATGCTTGCGGGAATTTTTTTTCTCGGTGTCATCGGCAGCATCGCACGGAGCGATTTCGGAGGCCTGCCTTTCGCTATCGCGCTGACCTGTTCGATTGCGTATCTTATGAAGCGCTACAGCGCATATCTCTTGAAGTCTCTCTGCGGTTTGGCGGGTGCCGCGGTCGGCGTCGCGCTGGATTTCTTGCACAACTTCCTGTTCAGCGGTCATTTCCTTTCCGACAGCGCGATGACCAAAGCCTTGTGGGGAAAGCGAGTGGGATACTCGCCGGGCCGGCCTATCATACTCGTGGTCACTACGCTAACGTCGTCGAGTTGGACGCTGGTACTGATCCTCCTGTGTTTCGTCCTGGTCATAGCTGTGAGGTTCTTCAAGCTCGCGGTTAGCAGAAACAGCGATTACCCACGTCTGGAACAGAAAGAAATCGGCGCAGATGACCGTACATTGCTCGCGAGCTGCGGAGTCTTTGCGATCATTCTGTATCTGCTGGTTTACGGCGCGGATCCTAGTCTTCAACCTTGGTACGCCGCAAATTTCGTGATTCCTATGGTGCTCGTTCTGGGATCGACAGGTTACGTCCTTGCTCGCTATCGCATAAAGCCTGCTTACGTCATTGGCGCCGTAGCACTGCTGTTCTGCGTCAATACTGTGAACACCTACCAGCCGATTTGGAATCAGCAGGGTTATATGTTCGAAATGGCTGAGTATATAAAAGATCATCACCTTGCGGGTCGCATAGGTGGATGGAACGTAGGTATTGTAGGTTTTTTTAATGACGGGAAAGTTATTAATCTCGACGGCCTCATAAACGATCAAATCTACCCGTACGTGCTCGATGGAACGTTGGAGCAGTACATAGAACGCGCCCAAATCAAGTATTTCGTAGATTTCCCCATCTTTATCGAAGATCCGGCTAACTCGGAGATTCTCGGATTTGACGGGAAGCGGCTCAGTGCGCGCTTAAGGCTTGTGCATCAGATAATCAGTGTCAATCGCGATGCGATGTTGCTTGACTACACCTTATTTGAAATTCGGGATAGCTCTTCCGAGCGCTACGACGCCACCACGGCGGCGGCCTCTCAGTCGCACCACTGACTCTGTTATGCCATCTCCGAGCAGCGAAAAGCCTATATCCGTCGCAGACGTTCCAATCGCCGCGAGTATTCCGCGCTCTGAATCTCCCAAGGCGTCCCTTTTCGAGCGGCTCGGGTTTGCAGTACTAGCGGCACTGGCACTTGTATACGCCGCGGTCGTTATCACAACGCTCCCAGCTCGCGCGACCAAGTGGGACTTCAGTCACTACTATGCGAGCGCCATGGTACTTCGGCAAGGCGGCGATCCATACACGACCGATCTGCAGCCAATTGGCGCAAGACTCGGCCTTCAGATTGGTGAGATCAACCACGGCGGTTATCCTCCCACCTTTGTCTGGTGTTTCTCGCCGCTCACGCGACTTCCCCTGCTCACGGCCTTCCTGTTGTGGCAAACCCTAAGCATCGCGTGTCTGGCCGCGGGACTCATACTGCTCTTGCGCGAAACGGTTTCGCGCCGCGCGGCCGCTTGGCTCACGCTAGGTGTGGTGTTCTTCGCACCCGTGCAGCTGCATATGGCGTTCAGCCAGAGCCAATTCATGGTATTCCTGATGCTGGTGCTCGTGATTCGCGCGCTCGAGCGTTCGCGCGACGCCGAGGCGGGACTGATTCTCGCCGCAGCGGCCCTCCTACGAGCGTATCCGCTGGTAATGGCCGGCTACCTGGTCGTGCGGCGGCAATGGAAGGCGCTCGGCTGGATGGCGGCCGGACTAGCTGTAGGAGCCGCGATTACAGTCGCGGCGGTTGGACTTCAGACCTGTCTGGACTTTAGGTCTGT
>JBAWCX010000115.1:0-6352 GCA_049590495.1 Binatus sp. (SeqCode) | reverse complement strand
CCATTGACCAGCATGCCCATCGCGAACTCCTTTTGCGGCGCCCGGTAGTCTTCCAATGATCAAGATAATTTCGACTCCTATGGTCTGTCGAGCACAGCCCGCGCCGCCGTCCGGTAGCGCTTGGGCGCGTTGCCGGTCACTCGCTTGAAGGCGTTGCTGAACGCGCTTTCGGACGTGTAGCCAAGAGACATGGCGAGGGCCGCCACCGGGACGTTCTCCTCTCCAACGCTCGTTCTGCCAGGCGCATGCGCCATCCGGTCAGATAGGTGAGGGGCGCAACGCCCGCGGCCGTCTTGAAATGGAGAGCGAAAGTCGTCCGCGACATCGCGGCTGCCTTGGCCAGTTCCTCCAGTTGCCACGAGCGGCCTGGATCGCCGTGCATCAGGCGCAATGCCGGCGCGATGCGCTGGTCGCCGAGCGCGCGCAGCCATCCAGCGGCCAAGGGGCCGGATGTCTCCAGATGCGCGCGCAAAATCTGGACGAACAAGAGCTGCGCGAGCTGTGCCGACGCGAGCCTGGATCCCGGGAGTTCAGCCGCGTGCTCGCGGATGAGTTGCTCGAGAAGCCATCGCAAGACCGTCGCCTGCGGCGCTGCCGCCTTAACGTGGATCAACGGCGGCAGGACGTCCGCCAGAAGCCCTCCGCTACTCGAGTCCAGCCGAACATGGCCGCCGATGTGAATGCAGTCATCGCCGTCGCCAAGTTTCGCAGTCCGATAAATGGTGCCGGTGAACAAGCCAGTCGAATCAACCGGGACGGCCGCCAAATCGCTGGCGAGAACGAACGACCGCTGCGCCGAAAGGAGAAAGACGTCTCCCGCTTCCACACTGATCGGCGCCTTCTGACTCTCCATGAGAAGCCAGCAGTTACCCCTCACCAGGGCGAAGAACTTGATCTTATCCGGCGACGGGAAGCGGATCGCCCACGAACCTCCGGCCGTGAAGCCGCCCGATACGAAAGTTTCGGCGTTCGTTAGCTTGAGGATGTCGGAGAAGGGGTCAGCAGTCATTTTCGTACTCTCGCGCAATTAATGCGGACTTTCAAGCATTCAAAGTTCGGGAAACCGGTCTTATGTTGGTGCTTTTGGAGGTCAGCAATCATGACTTTGAGCAAACGCAAACTCGGCACTCAGGGACTAGAGGTTTCGGCGATCGGTCTTGGCTGTATGGGCATGAGCCAATCCTACGGTCCGGCGGATGAAGCTGAGTCGATCGCCACACTGCATCGCGCCATCGAATTGGGATGCAACTTCTTCGACACGGCGGAGAGCTACGGCCCCTTTGCCAACGAGGAGTTGCTAGGCAGAGCGTTCAAGGATCGGCGCGACAGAGTAGTTATCGCCACGAAGTTTGGCGGGCGTTTCGATGGCAACAGGTTCGTCGGCACGGACAGTCGGCCAGGGCATATCCGTGAAGTGGTGGAGGGATGCCTCCGCCGGCTTGGCACCGACTACATCGATTTGCTCTATCAGCATCGCGTGGATAGGGCGGTGCCGATCGAGGACGTAGCCGGCGCGGTGGGCGACCTGGTCAGGCAGGGAAAGGTACGATTTTTCGGTTTGTCCGAGGCCGGCATCGCCAATATCCGGCGCGCCCACGCGGTCCATCCGGTTTCCGCGCTGCAGAGCGAATACTCGCTATGGGAACGGAATCTGGAGCCGGACATAATTCCGGTTCTGCGCGAGCTCGGCATCGGGCTCGTACCTTTTTGTCCGCTGGGCCGCGGTTTCCTCACTGGCGAGGTCAAGCGAGCGGAAGATTATCCGGAGGGTGATTTCAGGCGTACCGATCCGCGCTACCAGGGCGAGAACTACGACGCCAATATGAAGGCGGCGCGGATGGTACACGATATCGCAGCGGCTAAGCACGCGAAGCCTGGGCAGATCGCGCTTGCATGGCTGTTGCACAAGGGCGAGGACATCGTGCCGATTCCCGGCACCAAGCGCCGGAAATATCTTGAAGAGAATGTCGCCGCCGAGAGCGTCCAGCTTGATCCTGCACAGATGAAAGTGCTCGACGACGCCCTCGCGCCGGGAAAAGTCTCAGGCAAGCGCTACGTCGATTGGATCATGGCGACGATTGATCGCTGAGCAAGGACCGTTTCGCGATTCCTAAACCGGAACCGGCGGCGCTTACGTCAGGCTTTGCGGGCTGTCTTGAGCGCCGTCGTCCACCAGAGCAGGTCGTCAATCATCACCTTGGCGTGCGCCTCGAGCTCCGCAAGCCCCTTATCGACATCGCCGCCCTGGAAATGCGCCATCAGAATCGCAACCGGGATATGAACCGACGAGCGAATCGGCGCGAGCTGAAGTTCGATCGCCGTTTCGCGGAGCTGCTGGACGCTGCGCGCGCCTCCGACACCGCCAAAGCCCACGAAGGCCGCCGCCTTGCGGTGCCACTCCGGATAGATCCAGTCGATCGCATTCTTAAGCACGGCAGGAGGTCCGTAGTTGTACTCCGGGGTGACGAATATGAAGCCGTCCGATGCGCCAATCGCGGCGGTCCACTTCTTAACAACCTCATGATCGTAAGGCGGGCGTCCGGGCATCGCGGGAGGCATAGCATGGTCGAAGAACGGCATCGGAAAATCGCGAAGGTCGAGCAGCCGCGCATCGACGTCGCCGCGCTTCTTGAGTTGCTGGAAAATCCACTGGGCCGGTTTTTCCGAAAATCGACCCTGGCGGGTACTCCCGACGATCACAGAAATTACAGTCATCTGCTTTGCTCCTTGCGGTTGTTCGGATTCTTCTGGTTAAATGGAACCGTGGTTCCATTTGTATTATCCGGAACTATCGTTCCGCTTGTCAAGACCCAAGGTGCCGGGTATGCGCGCTGATGCCGAGCGCAACAAGAAGCTGATCGTGCAGGCCGCACGCGAAGTCTTCGCAACCGCAGGCTTGGCCGCGCCGATCGACGAAATTGCCCAGCGCGCGGGCCTGGGTACCGGAACGCTCTACCGGCATTTTCCGACCAAAGAGGCTCTGTTCGAGGCCGTTGTCATCGGGCGAGTGGAGGATCTGGTCGAGGAAGCCCGACGCTTGATCGCAAGCAACGACCCGAAGACGGCGTTCTTCGAGCTGCTTTCCCAATTGATCCAGCACGGCGACGGCCACAAGGATTTGATGGACGCGCTCGGCAAGCAGTCTTTCGATCTTCAGAAAGCCGTGCCGGGACTGCTCGCAGAAATGTGGAACGGCGTTGGTCAGCTCCTCGGACAGGCACAGCAAGTGGGCACCGTTCGCCGCGACGTCGAGCTTCCCCATGTGCAGGCTCTCGTGACCGCAGCGTGTACCGCAATCGACCAAGGCGGTGGCGACGGGCTCGAGCGGGTCATCTGGACAGTCATCAGCGACGGCCTCCGTCCAAAGGACGCGAAGCTTGACGGGAGGATCGGGTGAAGCTTTATACCTTCTGGCGATCGCAGGCGGCGTTTCGCGTTCGGATCGCGCTCAATCTTAAGGGCCTGGCGCGCGAGGACGTCTACATCAACTTGGATCGCGGCGACCAGTTCAAGCCGGAGTACAAGGCGCGGAACCCGCAGGCGGTGGTGCCGACCTTGTATGACGGCAACGCCAAGCTGTTCCAGTCTGTGGCCATCCTCGAATATCTCGAAGAGAAATATCCTAATCCGCCGATCTTGCCGAAGGACCCGCTGGCGCGCGCGTGGGTGCGCGGCTTCGCCCTAATCAACGCCGCGGATTCGCATCCGCTGATCGTACCGCGCATCCGCGACTATCTCGCCCACGTGCTGAAGGTCGACGAGGCCGGCCGCACTGCGTGGATCCAGCATTGGCTCGGGATCGGATTGCAGGCGATGGAGGAGTTGCTGGTGGAGAAGAATCCGACCGGCAAGTTCTGTGACGGCGACAGCCCGACCATTGCGGATATCTGCCTCGTGACCCAAGTAACGCCGGCGCAGCTATTCAACACCGACCTCGAGCCCTTCAAGCGAGTGATGCGCATCTACGGCGCCTGCATGGCGATGCCCGCTTTCGCCGACGCACATCCGCGCAAGCAGCCCGATTTCGAGCAGGGGTGACCCCTGCACCCAGTGGCCAGAGCGGCTCCGATGTCGCAGCACAAAGGAGTGGAATATGGATACTCGGTCGAACCAGCCTGTTGCAGTCGTTATCGGAGTTGGTCCCGGCCTCGGCGCCGCACTCGTCCGCCGCTTCGGTGCGAAGTACGCGGTCGCAATGCTCGCGCGCAACGCCGACTATCTGAAAGCGTTCGCCCGCGAGATCCGGGGTAGCGGGGCAACTGTGCTGGATCTCAGATGTGACGTCAGCGATCCCGCGCAGATAACCGAAGCGTTTCGCGCGATTCGCACGGACCTCGGCGAGCCTGAAGTGCTTCTCTACAATGCTGGCACCGGCACATTCGGAAGTATCACGGAGATCACGCCCGATCAGTACGAAGCAGACTGGCGCGTCAACGCCTTCGGGGCGTTCGTCGCAGCCAGGGAAGTCGCGCCCGGCATGATTGCGCGCGGACATGGTACAATGCTCTTCACCGGCGCGACGGCAGGCGTGAAGGCTGGGCCGAAGTCGGTCTCGTTTGGACCCGCGAAGTTCGCGATGCGTGGCTTGGCGCAATCACTCGCGCGCGACCTTGGTCCGAGAGGTATTCACGTGGCGTGGATCAACGTCGATGGCAGCATCGACATTCCGGGAGCGCGTGGACTAAAGCCTGGCCTCAAAGACGGCGACTTTCTCAAGCCCGACGCGATCGCAGAGACCTACTGGCATCTCGCGCACCAGGATCCGAGCGCATGGACGATGGAACTCGAAGTCCGTCCCTTCAAGGAGAGATTCTGATCGCGTTTGGAAAGCTGCACAAACCGCGTTTAGAATGCGGTGACTCAAAGGCATCAGGCCAAACCAAAAGCGAGGTCATTTATCAATGAAAATCGGCGCACTGGTGTTTCTCACCGATCAATCCGGAAATCCGGGCGCAATCGCGCGCGAAGCCGAAAACCTCGGCTTCGAATCGTTCTTTGTCGCCGAGCACATGGTGGTGCCGAGCACCTACACCACCCACTACCCGCGTTCGCGCGACGGAAAAGTCCCGGAGCACTACGGGCGCCTGATCGATCCGTTCGTGGCACTTGCGATCGCGGCGGACGCAACCTCGCGGATCAAAATCGGCACCGCGATCTGTCTGCTGCCGCAGCGCGATGTGATCGAGACTGCCAAAGTGACGGCATCGATCGATCTTTATTCAAAGGGCCGGCTGATTCTCGGCGTCGGCGCCGGATGGTTCCGCGAAGAAGCGGAAGTCATGGGCGTCAACTTCGCGCGGCGCTGGCAGCATCTGCGCGAATCCGTCGAAGCGTTGCGCAAGCTGTGGAGCGGAGACAACGTCAGCTACGCAGGGGAGTTCGTGAAGTTTCCGCCGGTAAAGCTCGGGCCCAGGCCGGTGCAAAAACCGGGTCCGCCAATATTGCTCGGCGCGCACGATCCGAAGTTCGCGCTCAAACGTGTCGCGCGCTACGCAGATGGATGGTGCCCAGGCGGCCTCAGCGCCGAGAAGGCGCGCGAGTGCATTCCGCAGATCAAAAAGATGGCAAAAGAGTTCGGTCGCGATCCCGACCAGCTCGAGTTCTCGGTGCTGCTGGGCGCGGAGGGACCGAGCGCCGATGTGATGAAGCAATATCGTGAGGCGGGCGTGACCAGGCTGGTCCTCGCTGCTTCCGCAGTATCGGAGGACGGAGTCAAAGTGGTGCGAGGACTGGGATCGGTCGTCGAGCGCGCGGCGCACCTATAACTGGTGGCCGCCATTTTCGCACTCGCGCGCAAGTAATGCGGACTCTCAAGCATTCATAGCCCGGATGGCCGAGCGTACACTGAGTTTTCAAATTCAGGAGATACGCACAGTGACCACTTTACAAAAACCGATCGGGTCCGGCTTCGGCGCTGATTCCACTGTCGGCGATGTTATCAAGGGCATCGACCTGTCCAGCAAGATCGCGATCGTCACCGGCGGCTATTCCGGTATCGGCGTGGAAACTTCGCGAGCGCTGCGGGCCGCCGGCGCGAGGGTAATCGTGCCGACGCGCGATCGCGACAAGGCGGTGCGCGCGCTGCAAGGTCTCGACGTCGAGATCGAGACGATGGAGCTGCTCGATCCCGCCTCGATCGACGCGTTCGCCGAGAGGTTTCTTGCCTCCCGCCAACCGCTGCACATCCTCATCAACAGTGCGGGCATAGGCGGTGCGCCGCTGACGCGCGACGCCCGCGGCTATGAGTTGCATTTCGCGACGAATCACCTGGGACATTTCCAGCTCGCGATGCGACTCTGGCCTGCCCTGCGCCGGGCGAACGGCGCGCGCGTGGTCGCGGTGTCGGCGTGGG
>JBAWCX010000114.1:0-2994 GCA_049590495.1 Binatus sp. (SeqCode) | reverse complement strand
TCGGCGGCGAGTTGCTGCACCTGCGCATAGATTTTTTTTCGGGCCTCGGGATCGACGGTGGTTTTTCCCGCCTCGACGAGACGGTCCATCTCAGGATTTGAATAGTAGCCTCGATTTTCTCCGTGCGGAGGCGTCTTCTTCGAATCGAATACTCTGTAGTATTGGTTCGGATCGTTTATGCCGACCCATTGCAGCGACGTCAGATCGAAGTTCCCGGCCTGAATATCGGCATAATAGGTAGCGAACTCAAGCGTGCGTATAGTCAGTTCGATACCCACTCTCTTAAGCATCGCTTGAAAGATTTCGCCAATCCGCGCGCCCTCGGCAGACGTCTTGAATTCAAATCGAAGCCCGCGCATCCCATCTTTGCCGGCGAGATAGCCCGCTTGATCGAGAAGCTGACGCGCTTTTTCCGGATCGTAGGAATAGGTAGTGACGTTGGCTTCGTATGCCCAACTCTCCGGTGAGAGCATGCCAGTTGCTATTCTACCCGTACCACGCAAGACGGTACTGACTATTGTATTGCGGTCGATCGCATAGGCGATCGCGCGCCGCACGCGCAGATCGCGCAAGCGTGGATTTTGAAAATTGAAACTCAGGTAGCGATAGGTAGTTCCAGCAGTCTTGCTGATCTCAATGGACTGGTGTGCGGCGAGCCACGGCAGCACGTCGAGCTGGATATTGTTTCCGGCGAAGTCGCAAACACCTTCTGCAAGTTCGAGCGCGCGCACAGTGGGGTCGGGTACGATCTTGAAAAGGATCGACTGTGCCGCGGCTGGCGGATGCGGGTAATACGGATTGCGCTCAAGCCGCAGGAATTCGTCGCGCGCGTATGCGACCATCTTGAACGGTCCACTGCCCACCGGCGCTGCGCCGCTTCCTTGCGCAGGCAATGGAGTTCCCGCGGGCACGATACCTTCAGTCGCAATCTCGACGGCGGGCGCATACGTATGCGCTACTGTTATGACAACCGTGTAGTCGTCGGGCGCTTCGATTGATTTCACCTCCTCGAGGCTGGCGCGCTTGGGCGACATCGACGCGGGAGCGAGCATCGAGTTGTAAGTGAATACCACGTCGCGTGCAGTCAATTCGCGGCCGTCGCTGAAGCGCACTCCATGATTAAGATGGTAGACGGTCTGGGTTGGGGAGGGATGCTCGATGCTTTGAGCAAGACGACCGACGAACTGGCCGTTGCGGTCGTTCTTAACGAGAGAATCGAAGATCAGTTCGTTGATACGCGAGGACATCGCGTCGGTCCCGAAGCGCGGGTCGGTCGACGTCGGCGAGATTTCGATGTCGACCTGGATAGAGCCGGGCGATCGTTCGGTACTACGGCCATCGCATCCCGCGAGCGCGACGAGCACCACAGCAATCTGCGCGGCCAATTGCAGCCCAGCTGTCGTCTTCCTCGTCCACACCGTTGACGCAATAATAACATGACCATGAACAAAGATTGGCGCGCGAAGATCGGGCTGCGGCAGGGCGACCTTACCGACGCCGATGTGGACGCGATCGTGAATGCCGCGAACAACGACCTGATGCTGGGCGGCGGCGTCGCGGGCGCGATTCGCGTCAAGGGCGGCCCTGCGATTCAACAGGAGTGCGATCGAATCGGGCAGATCGCGCTTGGCGAGGCGGCGATTACGGGCGCGGGACGGTTGCGCGCGCGGCACGTGATTCACGCCGCAAGCATGCGGCTGGGAGAATCGACCTCGGAGGCGAATCTGCGCGCGGCGACGAGCAACTCCCTGATACGGGCCAGGGAGAATTCCTTAAAGACGATCGCGTTCCCGGCGATCGGCACCGGCATCGCGGGTTTTCCAATCGAGCAATGCGCAAAGGTGATGCTCAACGAAGTGCGCGCGCACCTCGGCGGTCCAACGACGCTCGAGCGCGTCGAGTTTGTGCTGTTCGATCGCCGGTCGCTGGAAATATTCGAGCGAGAGCTCGCGGCGATGAAGGACTAGCGCCCTCAAAAACAAATTCAACATTCTCCGTTCATCTCGCCGTAACGCGCATCGCTTCTAATCATCGCAGGGTGAGTGCGCGATCTTTTCCGCGCGCCGGTGCGGATGTGGAGTCATATGGATGACATGGATGACATCGAGCGCCTGGGACGTTACCTTCTATCCATGCGGCTGGGAGCCATCGATGTCGGATCCAACTCCGTTCACATGATCGTGGCGGACGTTAGCCGCGAAGGCCACCTCGAGGTCGTCGACCGCGTCAAGGAGATGGTGCGCCTCGGTCGCCGCTCGTTCACGACGGGACGGCTCACCACCGAAGCGATGGACCTCGCGGTGCGCGCGCTGGTGAACTTCAAACGCCTGCTGCGAGTGCGCCGCGTCGACCGACTGCGAGCGGTGGCGACCAGCGCCGTGCGCGAGGCGCGCAATCGCACGGAATTCATCCGCCGCATCAAGCGCGAGACGGGACTGACGGTCGAGGTGATCTCCGGCCTCGACGAGGCGCGGCTAATTTTTCAGGCTGCCCGTCATGCTCTCGGTCTCGACGGCGGACCTCATCTGCTCGTCGACGTCGGCGGCGGCAGCGTTGAGCTGGTTCTGGTGCGCGACGGCAAGCCGCTGTGGATGCGCAGCGTGAAGCTCGGCGCGGCGCGGCTGGCCGAGAAATTCCTCCTCGACGACCCGCCCTCGCACGCGCAGTTGAGCAAGCTCGAAGCGCATCTCGAGCGCGCGATCGGCCCGCTGATGCGGAAGGCGCGGCGCGCCGGCGCCGTCCGCGCGATCGGAACGTCGGGCACCATCAACACCCTGGTCGCGATGGCGCGATCGGCGCGCGGCGAGGAACTCGGGCGCCTGCATGGCGCGAGCGCCTCCGCCGGCGAAATTGCCGATCTGACCCGCGACCTGGTCGAGGCCAACGCGGCGCTGCGCGTCGATCTTCCCGGCATGGACGCCAAACGCGTCGACCTGATGCCTGCCGCGGCGACCCTCGTGAACTTCATCCTGAAGAAATCCGGCGCGCCGGAGC
>JBAWCX010000113.1:0-4472 GCA_049590495.1 Binatus sp. (SeqCode) | reverse complement strand
GTTCTTCTTCATCGGGATGATATTCCTGGCGCTCGGGCTGATCGGCGAGTACGCCGGGCGCATCTACATCGAGGTGCGGCGGCGTCCTACTTACGTCGTCCGAGCGGTGCACGGAGCTGACGGCAAGTCGCTGGATTCGTCAGCCGACTGACGCGGCTGACTATTAATCGTGGAGTCCAATCTCTCGAGCGTCGCGTCCGGCGCGACTGTGAAATCGGCGCGCTGCGTGCTGTTCGCCTACCATGAGATGGGTTATGCGTGCATGGAGGCGTTGCTGAAAATGGGCGCGCCCATCGCAGCACTGTTCACGCATCGCGACGATTCGCATGAAGAGATTTGGTGGCGGTCGTGTGCGGAACTGGCTGCGCGGCACGGCGTCCCGGTGCATACTGAAGGCGTCGAGGCGGTGGCTGCGAAAATCGGCGCGATGAAACCGTCGATAATTTATTCTTTCTCCTACCGCCATTTGATTCCCGAGAGCGTTCTCGAACTGGCTGCCCTTGGCGCCTTCAATCTGCATCCGTCGCTGCTGCCTGCCTATCGGGGCCGCGCGCCGGTGAACTGGATGCTCGTGAATGGAGAACGCGAAGCGGGCGTCACGCTGCATCATATGGTTGCGCGCGCGGACGCCGGAGATATCGTCGGGAATCGCGCGGTAGCGATCGACGACAGCGACACCGCGCTGACCTTGTACCGCAAGCTGGTGCCGCTCGGCGTCGAGCTGATCGACGAGCTGCATCCGAAGATTGTCGCGGGCACCGCGCCGCGGCGAATGATGGATATCTCGAAGGGTAGTTACTTCGGGCGCCGAAGGCCGGAGGACGGGCGGATAGACTGGCGATGGCCGGCGCGAAGAATCTTCAATCTCGTGCGCGCCGTGACGCATCCGTATCCCGGCGCGTTCTGTTTCGTTAGCGGCAAAAAGCTGCTGGTATGGGAAGCGAAAATTGGCGCGGAAAACGGAACCGACGGCGAGCCGGGGCGGGTCCTGCGCGAAACCCCCGACGGTGCGCTTGAGATAGCGGCGGGCGACGGCAGTGTAATCGTCAGGATCGCGCAGTTCGAAGATGGCGTGGAAGGCATTGCGCGCGAGGCTCTTTCCCACACGGCGCGCGTCAAAGATACTATTCAATTCGACTAAGTCGCGGAGGTCACATGCGGGTTTTGATTACCGGCGGCGCCGGATTTCTCGGATCACATCTCTCGGATGCGTTCATCGCGCGCGGCGACGAGGTCTTCGTGCTCGACACCGGCTCGATCGCCAAAGTGCGTCACCTGTTGAACGACCCGCGCTTTCACTACGTGCACGATTCGGTGTTCAACGTCGAGTTGATCGACAGCCTGGTCTCGAAGGTCGACCTCATTTATCATCTCGCGGCCGTCGTCGGCGTCGAACACTACGTCGCCGATCCCTACGAAACGCTGAACGTAAACGTAAACGGCACGCAGAACGTGCTGAAGGCGGCCTACAAGCACAACAAGCGCGTCGTCTTCAGCTCGACCTCCGAGGTTTACGGCCGCAACCCTAAGGTGCCGTGGCGCGAGGACGACGATCGCGTGCTCGGCGCGACCAGTATCGACCGATGGTGCTACTCGACGTCGAAGGCGGTCGGCGAGCATTTCTGTTTTGCGTATCACAAGCTCGGCCTGCCGGTTACGATCGTGCGCTATTTCAACGCGTACGGTCCGCGGCTGGACAAGGTTGATGTGGGCCGTCTGTTTACGATCTTCATGGGGCAACTGCTGCGCGGCGCGGACTTGACCGTGGTCGGCGACGGCTTGCAGACTCGATGCTTCACCTACGTGACCGACGCGATCGAGGCGACCGTGCAGGCGGGTGTGAATCCCAATGCGGACGGGCATGCGATCAACATCGGCGTCGATGTCGAGACGACGGTGCTCGAGTTCGCCAAGCTGATGCTCGAGTTGTTCGGGCCCACGAAGTCGAAGATCAAGTTCGTGACGCAGGAGGAAGTCTACGGCAACAGCTACGAGGACATTCCGCGCCGCGTTCCGGACAATACCAAGATGCGCACGCTGCTGCGCGTCACGCCGAAAGTGAACCTGCGCGAGGGCGTGAAAATCTCGATGGACTGGTTCCGCCAGGAGATGGCTTCCTAGGCCGCAGTCGTTTCTGGCGTGGAAATCGCATTTAAGATCGACGTCGATACCCACCAGGGTCTCGAGATGGGCGTGCCGCGGCTCGCCTCGATGCTCGAGAATGAAGGCGTCGCGGCGAGCTTCTACATCTCGATGGGCCCGGACAATTCCGGGCGCGCTATCCTGCGGGTGTTTCGAAATCGCGGCTTCCTGTCGAAGATGTTCCGCACCAAGGCCGTCTCGATGTACGGCGCACGCACGATTCTCTCCGGGACTCTGCTGCCGTCGCGGCCGATCGCGCTGTCGTTCCCCGGAATCATCCGCGACCTGAAGGCGCGTGGCTTCGAAGTTGGCGTGCATGGCTACGATCACGTGCGATGGCAGGATCATCTCGACGACATCGGCGAGCGCGGACTGCGCAACGAGCTCGCCGACGCATTCGAGGCATACCGCGCGATCCTCGATGAGCCGTCGCGGAGTTTCGCCGCGCCCGGATGGCGCACCAACGATGCGGCCATGATAGCGCTGGACGCGATGGCGCTCGACTATCGCAGCGATACGCGAGGAGTGGCGCCGTACCGATGCGTCGTCGAGGGACGCGTCCTCGCGACACCGGAGATTCCGACCACGTTGCCGACGCTCGACGAGGTGATGGGACGTCGCGAACTGCCCGACGACGGCGCCGTGCGCGACTTCTATCTCGGCTTGTGCAAGCCCGACGCGCTCAATGTCCACACGATTCATGCCGAGACGGAAGGGATGGGGCAGCTCGCGAGCTTCACCGCACTGGTCCGCGCGCTGAAGGAGCGGGGCGCGAAGTTCGTGCAGCTTCGCGAGGTCGCGTCGCGGCTGAATCGCGCGGAATTGCCGGCCTGCGAGGTCATTCGCACGACGCTGCCGGGCCGTGCGGGATGGATTTCGTCGCAAGGCCCGGTACGCATCGCTTCCGAATGACGAATCGGCAGCGGTGTGTTATATCCCGAGGACAATAATTCCGCCCCAGGGAGTACCCGCAATGCCCGCGCAAAATCATTTCGCCGATAGTCCACGCGAAGTCGGCCTCGATCCTGAAAAAGTCGAAGCGCTTTTCAACCGCGCCGAGCGCGAAGTCAGAGATGGATTGCTGCCATCGACGCAGATCGCGATCGCACGCAATGGAAAAATCGGCGCGATGCGCACGGTCGGTCGCGCGGTCCAGGGTGGCAGCGAAAAGCCCGCGACCAACGACACGCTCTACGTGATCTTTTCGTGCACGAAAGCGATCATGTCGGCGGCGTCGTGGATTCTGATCGGCGAAGGCAAGCTGAGTCCGAGCGAGCGCGTCGCGGAAATCAGTCCCGAGTTCGGCACCAACGGCAAGGACAAGATGACCGTCGAGCAGGTGCTACTCCACGTCGGCGGATTTCCGAACGCGCCGTACCCGCAGGACGATTGGCTGGACAAGAGCAAGCGGCTCGAGCGATTCGCGATGTGGCGGCTGGAATGGCCGGTGGGCAGCAAGTTCGAATACCACCCGACGTCGGGCTTCTGGGTGATCGCGGAGATTATCGAGCGCCGTACGGGCAAGGACTTCCGTCAGTTCGTGCACGAGCGGATTTCGATGCCGCTCGGACTGCCGGAACTGCGAGTAGGGTTGCCGCGCGAATATCAAAATCGCGTCGCGCAGCTTTGCTACGTCGGAGAGGCGCTGTCCGATGAGGAGCGAAAGAAACTCGGCCTGCCTCCGATGCCTGTGACCGAAGTTACCGAAGACGCGATCCTCGGTTTCAACCGGCCCAACGTGATGGAAGCCGGCGTGCCGGGCGGCGGCGGTGTGATGACGGCGGGCGACCTCGCGCTCTTCTACCAGGGTCTGCTGCACAATCGCAGCATCGACGGCGCGCCGATCATCAAGCCCGAGGCGCTCAAGGACGCTTTGCGGGTTCGCTCGGGCGACTACAAAGATCCGATTTTCGGCGTCAAGTGCAACCGCGCATTGGGAGTCGTCGTGGCTGGAGGCGACGGGCGCGCGAACTATCGCGGCTTCGGCAAGACCAACTCAGCGTTGGCATTCGGACACGGCGGCGCGGGCGGACAGATCGGATGGGCCGATCCGGCGACGGGAATTTCGATCGGCTACACGACCAACGGGTTCGATCGCAACGACGTCAGGCTGGGACGCCGCGGCGTCGCAATCTCAAGCCTCGCAGCAGTCTGCGCAGGGTAGTGCCTGAGGCTTCGACCAGCCAAAGGACTCTCTGGTTCGGTTCCCCCTTTCCGGCCCGGAAGGGGGGCTAGGGGGATAGGACGCCGGCATTCCGCAGAGGATTTTTCTGTTCCCCTTCCCCATTCTTTCTGGGGAAGGGGCTAGGGGTTAGGGCTTTGTTCTTCAA
>JBAWCX010000112.1:0-2250 GCA_049590495.1 Binatus sp. (SeqCode) | reverse complement strand
CTTATCTTCTTCGATCCGCAGCGCGCGGTCCCAAAGAAATTCGGGCTCGTTAAGCCGCTTCGCGACCCATCGCGATTGCACGAACAGATGGTCGCTGAGGCGGTTCACGTAGATGATGAGATTGTCGTTAATGTCCTCTTCGCGCTTGAGGCGCCAGCACACGCGCTCCGCCCGACGGCAGACCGTGCGCGCCTGATGCAGGAACGCGTTGAGCACGCCGCCGCCAGGCAGCGTGAACGATTTCAGCGGCTCGAGCTCCTTTTCCATCGCGTCCATCTCTTCTTCGAGCTTCTTGATCTCGCCGGCGCCCATCTTGTGCATCTGCGGATATTCGCCACCGGGCGGTGTGGCGAGTTCGCTGCCGACGTCAAACAATTCGTTCTGTATCCGCCGCAAGGTCTCGGAATACGGCTCGAAGTCGGCGCCGAGCCCGTCGCGATATTGCGGCAGGTAGGTGCGAACGATCCCGATGATCGAGTTCAGCTCGTCGATCGTGCCGTAGGCCTCCAGCCGCGCGCTCTCCTTGGGTACGCGCTTGCCACCGACCAGCGCGGTCTGGCCCTTGTCGCCAGTGCGGGTGTAGATGCGACTGAGGCGAATCGCCATCAGACTCCCGCCTTTGCTTTCTGTGCCGCATAGGCGGCGTCTCCCAGGTCAGTCGTCACCGGCAGTCCCGCGTCCTTCCATCCCGCGACGACGACCTTGCCCGAAGCGTCGCGTTGGCCGCCAAAGCCACCGACCACGTTCGTCAGATCGGTGAATCCGGCCTCTTCGAGCATATCGCACGCGCGCTGCGAACGTCCGCCCGCCATGCATCCAACGACGAGTTTCCTGCCTTTCGGAATAACTTTCTCGGCGACTTCGACGAAATCGAGATTCAACTGCATCTGCCCCGGCCCCTTGGCAACCATGACCGGGATATTGATCGCGCCGGCCGCGTGCCCGGCCGCGAATTCTCCTTCGGTGCGAACGTCGAGGTAGAGCGCCTCGGGATTTTGCTTGAGCGTCTCGTATGCTTCGGGTGGGACCTGCTGTTTTATCGCCATCGCAAAAACTTCCTTTTTCTAAAGCTGTCGAAACTCTATAAGATCTCTACGACTTGGGATTTCCTACGCGCTCATAGTGCACCATCTCGGCGCGCGGTTTGAGCGGCTTCGCCTGCGGCGGATTTTTCGGGTCGGCGTAGCCGAAGGGCAGAATCGTGAAGATTGCCCATCCGTCCCTGACCCCGAGCATCGCGCCGATCTTCGCCGCGTCGAAGTTGCCGACCCAGCAGGTGCCGAGTCCCAGCGCCCATCCCGCGTTTGCCATGTTCTGCACGGCCTGCGCGCAGTCCACGTCGGCCCATCGCGCGTTGGCGACGTCCTTTAGCACGACGACCGCCGACGGCGACTCCGCCACGAAGCGGCCCGTCGAGCTCAGCGCGCCGATTTCCTTCAACGTGGCGCGATTTTGAATCACAACGAACTGCCACGGCTGCATGTTGCGCGCGCTCATGGCATGGCGCCCAGCGTCGACGATCTTCGCAAGTTTTTCGCGCTCGACCGGCTTGTCCGCGAACGTGCGCTGCACCCGGCGTTTGAGAATGGCTTCAAGAGCGTCCATCGATAGCGCCTCCGTCTGAAATATCGTTCCTCAAGCAGCCACAAAAACATCTAGTATCAACCGGCCGTGGAATCCAGTTCGATTCGAGGGGGCGCGTTTTCATTGTGTCATCCCGAGCGTAGCCGAGGGACCCCGGATCTTTTGCAGTGCCGAGGCAGCTCGACTTCACTTGAGGCTCGCGAAGCTGCGTTGCTCCGACTCCGAATCAGGAGCGGCTCAGCTTCGCGGGCCCCAAGTGAAGTTGAGGTGCCTTACATCGAGAAAGATCCGGGGTCCCTCGACTTCGCTCGGGATGACACAAGATGAAGATGACAGAATTGAAGAAAGGTCTTTCTCAGCCCCGTTTGTACACCGAAAATTCCTGTTCGAGTTTTGTTACTCGCTCCTGGATTGACGGTAGGCGCTGGACGCCCAGGAAGAATTGCACCAGTTCGTCGTGGCCGGCTTGGCCGCCCGGGCTCATCACCTCGACCAGCTCTTCGATGAGGCTCGGGAACTTTTCGCTCGGGATGTAGTAGTTGGCCCATCCGAAGTTGCAATGGCGATGCAGAATTTTCGCGACTGTCTTCTCGAGAAGTTCGCGCCGGCCGCCTGCGTGCTCTTGTTCGTTGTCGTTGTTCATCGGATGCTCCCCTGGTGCTGGTG
>JBAWCX010000111.1:0-5946 GCA_049590495.1 Binatus sp. (SeqCode) | reverse complement strand
GCATTGCAACGATCAGTCTGACGAAAGTGGCGCTTGGTCCTTACTTTTTAGAGAGGAATCGTGATGCCGGAAAAATATACCGGCGCGAACAGCGAAGCAGCAGACGCGCGCGCTCGGGATGCGCCATGAAATCGACGATCCCACTCTCGGCCGCATGATTCAGATGGGCCTGCCGGTGTTCCTCAACGCCACTCCCGGCGAAATCACCGGTCCCGCTCGGAGAGCCGGCGATGATCGCGCGGCCTTCCAATGGCTTGCAGAGCCACCGCGCGATACGTCGGCGAAAAGCGGTTCGCACACTGTCGGAAGACCTCCGCTCGATGGCGTCACCGTGCTCGACTTCGCCAGCTACATCGCGGGTTCGTACGGCCCGATGATACTCGCCCAACTCGGCGCCGAAGTTATCAAGATCGAGAGCCTCGAAGGCGATTCGTTTCGCCATTTCGGTTTCGGCTTCCTCGGCTGGAACCAGGGCAAGCGCGCCATCTCAATCAATCTTGCGAGTGCGGAAGGCCGCGAAATTATCCTTGGGCTCGCGGACAAGGCCGACATCGTGGTCGAGAATCTGCGGCCGGGCCGGATGCGCAAGTTCGGCTTCGATTACGAAACGATTGCGGCGCGCAACCCGCGCATCATCTATATGTCGGTCAACGCGTTCGGAAATCGCGGTCCCGAGCACAATCAGCCCGGCTTCGACCCGCTGCTGCAGGCGCGTTCGGGCGTGATGGCGGCGCAGGGCGGACATCACGGGCATCCGGTGTACCTGACTTGCGCGATTTGCGATTACGGCGCCGCGATGCTCTCCGCGTTTGGATGCGTGCTCGCGCTGCGTGCGCGCGAACTTACGGGTCGCGGCCAATTCTGCGAGACATCGCTGTTGCAATCCGCGATGGCAATGCAAGCGGGCGAGTTCGCGTTCTACAACGGAAGGCCCGACATGGAAGACGGCGGCGCTGAGTATCGCGGGCGCTCCGCCCTCTCGCGCGCCTATCAATGTCGCGATGGCGAATGGCTATTCATCTCACTATCCAATGAAACTCAGTGGAACGCTCTACTGACTATTATGCCGGGGTTGCCGAATACCAACTGGGACGCGGCCGCGGCGGAGCCGAACGAGGGTCGGCTCGCAGCAGCGCTCGTCGAGCAATTTGCCAGGCTCGATCGCGACGACGCTCTCGCGGCTTTGAAGAAATCCTCCATCCCGGCAACGCAGCTAAATCCTATCCGCGAATTATTCAGCGATCCGCAGGTCGTCGCGAACGATCTGATCGCCGAAGTGCTTCATACGCAATGGGGGCGAGTGCAGCAAACCGGATTACTGACGAAGTTTTCCGCGACCCCCGGCACGATCGACCGCGCCGCGCCGCTGCTCGGCGAGCACACCGACGAGATCCTGCGCGAGTTGTTAGGTTGCTCGGCCGAACGAATCGCCACGCTGCGCACCGCCGCCATCGTCAAGTGATCGATGGATCCTGAGGCTGCCGCCGTCGTCACTCCGCATCTGCTCGCGCGCGAAGAGCTGCTCTGGTGCGGACGCCCGCACGACACGGCCGCGCTCCGATGGCGCGCCGGTGTGATCATCCTGGTTGGATGCGCCGCGCTCGCGATGCGCTCGTTGCCGCTCGACTCGAACCTGGCAGAGCGTGCCGACACCAATTCAATTCTGCTGGCGGTGCTGGTCTGCGTTTTGATCGCGGAAGCGATCGTCTTCCACGCATACCTGTCGAACACATTCTACGGCGTCACCAATCAACGCGTGATTGTCGTGTCAGGATTGAGGGAGCCCGACATGGTGGCGGTTCTGCTCGACCGGCTGAACACTCCGCAACTCCGCATGCGGCGCATCCATCGGCACATAGAGTTTCGCGCCCTCACCGAGCAGGTGCTCCCGGTATACCTGCCATTCACCAACCCTTCCGTGCCGCCGGATTGGTTCGGACCCGAATGCTACCGCCTGCTCGCGCTCGAAGACCCGCGCCGTGTCTACGACCTGATAGTCGAATCAGCACACAAACTTGAATAGCCAGTCGGAAAACGAACTACACTATCCGCAAATAGTCGGGCGACGGCAGCGGCGGAAACTTTGCCGCCGGCAACGTCTGGTACCAGTACGCCACCGACGCGATGTCGTCCTGGAGCGGCAGGAACTCCGCACCCTTGCGCGGATCGCCGGTCCATCCGAGCGCCTGGATCGTCACCCGCAGGTCGCGCGCAAACCTGACCGGGTCCGCGATATGCCATCGGTACATTCCGAATCGCTGCTGCGACGCGTAGAGCCCATCGGGCCGAATGACTTGCGCCAACCCCGCGTAGGGCGTCGTGAACTCGCGATACCCGCCGTTTTCCTTGCCCACGTCGAAGTTGTACGAGCCGCAAAAATAATCCTCGGTGCCGGTGCCGCAGATAGTCGGAAACTCGGCGTCGCCGTCGATGAAAAACTTTATCTCGCCCTCGCCCCACCATCCGCTGTTGTGAACGCCCCACGCCATGTACGTCCCGACGTAATGCCCGCGCCCCGTTACTCCGTCGAGAATTGTGTATACCTCTTTATATGGCAGTGGATTCACGCGCCGGAACTGCGCATGGAAGTACGCCGCATCAGTAGGTATTTCAGTAAGTACATAGTTTATTTGATAAAATAGTATCATTGCGGTCTCTGCAGTATTGGTCATAGTAATCAGACATCGCTTGCGAAATGGCATTTCCCAATAGCAATTGAAAGCGCTTCCGGGATTCACACAAACCGCCAGCGAAGAGACCTGCGCATACTTGTTCCATCCGCAGGCGAAAAAATCGCCGACCGGGCATTCCACCGACGGTTCCGGCGACCCGTCCCAGTAAATTCTCAGGATGCTCGAGCGCCACGGTCCCGTCGGCGTCATCCAGATTTGCGCGATCGCGCCCGCGCCCGCGATGTCGGCAAGCACTTTAACTTCGCCCGGCTCGATGACGACGTACGGCGCGACCTTCCATCCACGGCCCAGCTTGCGTGCCGGACTCTTGGCCGGGTCCGGGAGCGTCATCGCGCCCTTGCCCTTCTCGCCGGTGGGATTTTCGGGACTTATCGAGCGGCTCTCGGCCGTCGAAAGAATCGCGAGATTGCCCATGTGCATGCCGAGACCGTTGAACGATGCCATCGCGTGCGCCTCCTTGTGACGAGCCGCGCAATTCTAGTCAGGTCGCATCGCGATGCGGAAGGATTTCAGTTTTTGACTGTTTCAGTGTTTCACTGGCCGCAACTACAATTCCAGATCGACGGTCACGAAATCGTGATCGGAGACGCGGCGCAGAAGAACCGGAGATCGCGGCGCGACGACCGCCGCTGTTCCCTCGATCGGACGAAGCTCGCGGACCCCAAGCCAATCAAGTTTCGGCCTCATCGATCTAGGAATCAGTCCGGAAAAAGTGAACGTCGAGCGATTGGCCACGTTGACGCCGTCGATCTCGAGCCCGCGCTCTCGCAGATGGTCGAACAGCGGCTCAAATTCCTGGGGCGCGCGGAACCTTTTCGGGTTGGCAATCATCAGACGCACCGCAGCCCACAGCAACGCCCGGCTCGATAGCTCAGTCGTAGTAGTATTGAGGTCGCCGCCGAAAATCGCGCGGCCTTTCGCCGGGAACGATTTCAGGTAAGTCGCCAGCTGGCGAGCGCGCTCGGCGGGTGTGGTTCGGCTGTGCAGGTGCGCGACGCCGACGGTCACTTCTTTGCCGCCGAACTTCACGCCGGCGACCAATCCCGTTGGCGTACCGACGCGCGTCCAGCGACGCATGCGCATCGGCCACGCCAGCGGCGTGCGCGGTCGATGCATCGCGACGGCGGCGACATCCTCGAACGGCGCGGAGCTTAGGATCGCATTGCCTGTGTACGAGACGATTTCGCTCGCGTTGCCCGGCGGTCTCAAGCCGAACTCAGGACCATAGACGCAACTCATCTCGAGCGTCTCGCCGAGTTTCGCCGCAATGTCGCGTCTGGACAGCTTCGTCCCGGTATTGATCTCGCAAAGCAAAATCACGTCCGCGCTCTGCAACGGCGGACGCTTCAGACGCGCGAGTATTTCGCGCAACTTTTTCCCGCCGGCCGCATTGAGCAGCACGACTCGCAGCCGCGATCCCCGCGGACGCGCCGCGCGATTCACGACGATTGGCGGGTAATGCGGCGCCGGCTGTGAGCTCGCCGCGGTAAGGTCGCGCGCTTCCAGGTGCATCGTCCGGTGCTAGTCGGCTAATTCCTTTTGAAGATCTTTGAACGACGTGATTGGCGGCGTGCACGTATGCTCGCGACATACGTACGCAGTCACACGGCCGTCGATTTGCCGCTTGTCGCGCACCTGCTCGGGGACGAAACCAGTTCGATCGTCGTCGCTGGCGGCCACGAAGATCGCAAGATTCGGAACATAGATGAGGCCGAGCCGCTCCGTCCATTCGAGCAACTCGGGCGAATTGCGGTCGCCGACAATCACGACCTCGGTCGGCCCGCGCTGATAAAGGTCCACCGCTTCGAGCATGTGCGAGAACCCGAACGGCTGTTTTTCGATGAACTCGCGGAACAGCTTGAGCGTCCGCTCCGCCTCGACGCGGTACCGCTCCTCGCCCGTGTAGGCATGCAGCCTGAGCAGCGCCATGGCGGCCGCGCTGTTGCCCGACGGCGTCGAGCCGTCGAAGGCGGCCTTGGAGCGCATGATCAGCGCCTCGTGATCGTCCGAAGTGAAAAAGAATCCGCCCTTTTCCTTGTCGATAAACCGCTCGAGAATCAGGCCGGCAAGCGTCCGCGCATGCACCAAGTATTTCGCGTCGAGCGACGCTTCGTAGATGTCGAGCATCGCGCCCGCCAACTGCGCATAGTCCTCGAGGTAGGCGTTGTGCCGCGCGACGCCGTCCTTGAACGACCGCTTGAGCGCGCGCCCGTCCCACATCGTCGTCATCATGAAATCCGCCGCGCGCTCCGCCGCTTCGAGGTACCGCCGCTCATGCAGCGCGCGATATCCTTCCGCGAACGCGCCGATCATCATCGCGTTCCACGCCACCAGGACTTTTTCGTCGCGCCCCGGCTTCACCCTTTGTTCGCGCGCAGCGAACAGTTTGTCGCGAATCTTGCGAATCTTCGCCGCCATGTCGTCTTCCGAGACTTTGAACATCCGCGCCGCGTCGGCGAGTTCGATCGTGCGATGCGGAATGTTCGCGCCCTCGAAATTACCTTCGATCGAGATGTCGAAATAACGCTCCGCGATCGCACCGAGCTCGGAACCAAGGACGGCGTCGACCTGCGCCGGCGTCCAGATAAAGAACTTTCCTTCCTCGCCTTCACTGTCTGCATCCTGCGCGGCGTAAAAGCCGCCCTCGGGACTCGTCATCTCGCGCAAAACGTAGTCGAAGATTTCGCGCGCGATGCCCAGGAACTCAGGCTCGTTCAGCGCGCGGCCGGCGTCGAGGTAGAGGCGCGCCAGCAGCGCGTTGTCGTAGAGCATTTTCTCGAAGTGCGGCACCAGCCATCGCTCGTCGACGCTGTAGCGATGGAATCCGCTGCCGACCTGGTCGTAGATTCCGCCGCGCGCCATCTTCATCAGCGTATGCCGGACCATTTCGGCCATCGCCTCGTCGCCGTCAGCGGCGTGCACGCGAAGAAACAGCGAGAACACGAAGGTGTTGGGAAATTTCGGCGCCTGGCCCAGTCCGCCATTGATACTGTCGTAGTGCGAGGCGAGCGCGCGCGCCGACTCCTCCGCGAGCGCCGGCTTCAAGTCGCCGCCGGTTGGCACGTAGTTGGTGATAGCGCCGAGCGCCTCGGTCAGCTTCTCGAGATTGTTGGTGACTTCCTTCGCCTTGTCGCGATACGCCTGCGACACCGCGACCAGGATTCGTGGGAAGCCGGGCAGCCCCTGGCGATCTTCGGGCGGATAGTCGGTGCCGCCGAAAAACGGCCGCCCGTCCGGCGCGAGGAACATCGTC
>JBAWCX010000110.1:0-2299 GCA_049590495.1 Binatus sp. (SeqCode) | reverse complement strand
CGCGCCGCGATATTCGATCACGTGGCCGGTGGCGCCGTTGGTCTTGATCCTGCCGATGATGCCGAGGATCAAATCTTTGGCGCCTACTCCCGTGCCGAGCTTGCCGTCGACGCGAATCTCAAACGTCTGCGGGCGCTCTTCCCACAAGCATTGCGTCGCCAACACGTGCTCGACTTCGCTGGTGCCGATCCCGAATGCCAGCGCGCCGAACGCGCCATGCGTAGCGGTATGGCTGTCGCCGCAAACGATTGTCATGCCCGGCTGCGTAAGCCCAAGTTGCGGCCCGATGACGTGAACGATCCCCTGCTCACGCGAGCCGATATCGAACAGCCTGAGCCCAAACTCCGCGCAGTTGCGCCGGAGCGTCTCGATCTGCAATTTCGAATCGGGGTCGGTAATGGGCTTGCTCCGATCTGTCGTCGGCACGTTGTGATCCTGCGTCGCGTAGGTCCGATGCGGCGCGCGAACTTTGCGCCCGGAGTGGCGCAGTCCCTCAAACGCCTGCGGCGACGTGACTTCGTGCACCAGGTGCAGGTCGATGTAGAGCAGAGAAGGCTCATGCTGCTTTTCGCGGACGACGTGCTCTTCCCAGATTTTTTCGAACAGGGTTTTTGCGGCCATTGCGTTCTCAGCTCCCGCCGCATCGGCGGCGTAACGATTTTATTGCGAGACTTCGATTCATCAAACCGCCGCCGCCCGCCGCCCGCTCTTATTTCGTGAATAACTTTCGATCCGATTGGAAAGCTTGATTGCGAACGCGCTGAACGAGGCCAACTCGTCGCGCGAAAATCCCGTCCAAATCGCCTCGATTGCCGCCTGGCGCGACGCGCGCAGTTCCGCCAGCGTTCGCGTTCCCTTCGCGGTCAGCTTGTAACTCCGGTTCCTGCGATCGGCCCGCCCGATCGCGGCCGAGACCAGCCCGGCGTCGAGCAGCTGGCGCAATATTTTCGACACCGCCGCCGCCGAACTGTCGCGGCTGCGCGCGAACATCGACGGAATGAAATGCTCGGTCGAGATTTCCTCGAGCACGCGCCACTGCTCGATCGTGATACCCGCGTCGCGTGCGAGCGCCTCGCGCCGGCGCCCGAAAATTTCCGCCAGCGCGGTCATCGCCTCGATAGCGTGGAAGATTGGGTGATGGCGTCGAACTGCTTGCATCAGGCAAGATATTAACTATAGTTAATCAATCTTTGCAAGCGGTGCGTCATTTGATTCGCCGCGTCGGCGCGGCGCGCTCCGCCTTTGCCAGTCCGCGCGTGACGGCCTCGTCGCCGAATTTCTTCGCCACCGAATCCAGCGCCCGATTGAGCCTGTCGCGCTTGCGATCCTCCACCGGCGCTGACTCGAACAGCCCGAGCTGCGAATTGTCGGCGCGCTCCAGCTGATGCACCTGCACGCCTGCGAGCCGAATCTTATCCTTGCCGCCCACCTTCGACAGCAACTGCGTCGCGACGCGCGATATTTCCGGCCCGTCATTGGTCGTGCCGTCCAGAGAGAAACTGCGCGTGATCAGTGGATAGCGTCCCCCGCCGAGCGGACGCGCCAGCTTCAGCTTGAGCGTCACCGTGCGCGCGCGCACCCCGTCGGCACGCAGCCGGTGCGCGAGCGCGTCGCTGTGTGCGATCAGAGTGCGGCGCAGTTCATTCGAGTCGAGCGCCAGATCGTGCGCGAAAGTATTTTCCTCGCCGTACGACTTGCGCTGCCAGTCGGCGATCACCGGTCGCGTGTCGTTACCCGAAGCGAGCTCATGCAGATGCGGCCCCATCGAGCCGAACATGCTCTTCAACTCGGCCGGGTCGCGCCGCGCGAGGTCGCCGACCGTCTTGATTCCGCATTCATGCATCCGCGCGAGTGTCACGCGACCGACGCCCCACAGCCGCTCGACCGGCAATGGCGTGAGAAATTCCTGCAATTTCTCCGGCGCCACCGACAGCAATCCGTCGGGCTTCGACATGTCGCTCAGAATCTTCGCCGCCATCTTGGTCGGGGCGACGCCCACAGATGCGACCAGCCCGGTTTCTTCGAGCACTCGGCGCTTGAGATCGCGCGCGGCGTCAAGGGGCGGTCCGAGCAGACGCTCGGTGCCGGTCAAATCGATAAAGGCCTCGTCGAGCGAGAGCGGTTCGACGATCGGGCTGAAGCTCTCGAACACGCGCCGCACGACACGCGAGATTTCTACGTAGCGGTCCATCCGGCCCGGCACGAAAATCGCCTGCGGACACAGTTTGCGCGCCTGCCCGGTCGGCATCGCGGACCGCACGCCGAATTTGCGCGCCTCGTACGACGCCGAGGTGACGAC
>JBAWCX010000109.1:0-6828 GCA_049590495.1 Binatus sp. (SeqCode) | reverse complement strand
CCTCGAAATCGACGCCGTCGAGCGCGAGCGTACGGCCGAAGCGCTTGGTTATGGCGTCGGCGCGGAGCAACTAGGCGGCGCTTGCGCCGTAGTGGACGCGCACATATTCGAGCGCGGCTTCGCGGGTTTCGAGCGCGCCGTCGAGTTGATGATCCTCGACGTCTTTCAAAATTTCCTTGAAGCGCGGCCCCGGCGTGAATCCCAGCTGCTTCAAATCCTCGCCGCCAATCAGGCGCGGCGGACGAATCTCGGCGGCGGTCATCGTCGTCATCGCGCGGCGGCAGAAATGCCAGAAGCCGAGGTACGAGCTCGACGCCATCGCGTCCATGAACGCGACTTCCATCAACTCGTCGAACCCGTCTTCCGCGAGCATTCGCTTGAGCGTGGCCGGACGCATCCGCGGCGCCATGCACAGCTTCAGATGATTCTTGACGAGATACGCGACCCGCTCCTGCACGGCGCGCGAGCGTTTCAGCCGCGCCAGGATATTCGTCGCCATCACAGCGCCATCCTCGGTATGCCCATAGAACGTGACCTTGTCGCCGACGACCGCGCGGCATTTCGGCTTGGCGATATCGTGCAGCAGGATTCCGAACGCAACGGTCTCGGCGCATCCCGCAGCCAGCATCGCCACCCCAATCCGCGTATGCGTGTACACGTCGCCCTCGGGATGGAAATTCTCCGGCTGAGCGCATCCGCGCATCAGGACGACCTCAGGCAGCAGGATTTGCATCAGGCCGCTGTCCATCATCAGATCCATCGCGCGCGCAGCTGCGCCCTCGGTCATCATCATGACGATTTCTTCGCCGATTCGTTCCGCCGCAATGCTCACGATCGTCGGCGCCGCGCGCTTCATCGCAGCCCACGTCGCGGGATCGATCGTGAAGTTGAGCCGCGCGGCGAAGCGGGCCGCGCGCAGGATACGCAGATGGTCCTCCTCGAAGCGATCGTACGGATTTCCGATCGCGCGGATGATCCCAGCGCGCAGATCGCGCATCCCACCGACCAGATCGATCAGTCGATCCGCCATGGGATCGTAAAACATCCCGTTGACGGTGAAGTCGCGGCGTATCGCATCTTCCTCGATCGTCCCGAAGCGCACCGACGAGGGCCGACGGCCGTCGGTGTATTCCGCGTCGGCGCGAAACATCGCGACTTCGTAAGGTTTGAAGGTCGCCACTTTGATCAGGGTCGGATCCATCACACCGATCACGCCGAACTTCGCGCCGATGGCCACGGTGCGGTCGAACATTTTCTGAACGACTTCGGGACGCGCGTCGGTGGCGATGTCGTAGTCCTTGGGCTCGACGCCAAGGATTCGGTCGCGCACACATCCGCCCGCGAAAACGGCGCGAAAGCCGGATTCGACGAGACGGCGAACGATATGCAGCGCGAATTGCTCTCTGTCGCTCATGGGCGACTCTCCGACCGCACATTTTATAGTGGCGCGATTGCAGGGTGCTATATGGGGAGAAGGAACTTAATTGAATGTGAAACCCGCGATGGGTTTCACGCTTCCTTCGGCAGGGGTGACCCCTGCACCCAGTACCAGGGTCAAGATACGGGACTTCGTCCCTGTTAGAACTTTTTTTGTCTCGTCCCGCCGAATTTTTCTGTCATGAATTGTTTTGTGTCATCCCGAGCGTAGCCGAGGGACCCCGTATCTTTCTCGATGCCGGCTAGCTCATCGCCAACCATGGAGCGATTACAACGACCTATCCGGTCTGCTCACGCCGCTTCCTGGCGGCTGCCTGAGTATTCCTTTCTATAGACTCGCAGGAGGGAGGCGAACACCGACATGATTGCCGGGCCCAGGAACAGACCGAGCGGGCCGTACGCTTCGAGGCCGCCGAGAATCCCGAGGAACAGCGCGATCGTGGGCAGGCCTGTGCCATGCTTCATCGCGAGCGGCTTGATGAAATTGTCGATCACGGCGAGCGCGACCGAGCACCATATGATGAGGCCGACCGCCGCCGACCAGCCCGACGCGAAGCCCAGGTAGAGCGTCGCGGGAATCCATACCAGTGCGGTCCCGCCAATTGGCATCAGGCCCGCGGCCGCCGATGCGATCGCAAGGAACAGCCAGTACGGCACGCCGAAGATCAGCATGCCGATGCCGATCGTCACGCCCTGCAGCACCGCGGTCAGCATCAGGCCGCGCATCACCGACGAAAGCGTCGTCCGCAGCGTGTCGAAAATCGCTTTCTTGTCATCTTCATGCAACGGGGTCAGGTCGCGCAGGCTTTGGTAGTAGTAGTCGCCGTCGCGCAGCATGTAGAAGAACGCGAGCAGCGCGATACCGAAGTCGACTATAAACCCGAAGACATTTTTCGCGGCCGAGGTCGCATTCTTGGCCACGTAATCGCTGGTTATCTGTGCCGCTTGCAAGGTGAGCTTGGGCAGCTCTTCGTCGAGCTTGTAGCCGCGGTCCGCCATCTTCTTCGCGATCCATGCGCCAGGATCGGTGTGGACCGCCCAGTCGTGCAGTTTCGTCACTCCGCCGCTGTTCACTGACTGCGCGGCCTGCACGTACAGCGCCTGTGCCTCGACCACCAGTCGGCCCGAGAGCCAGATGGCGGGCAGTATGACGCCAAGCCCGACGACGACGCTGATGATCGCGGTCGACAGCGATCGCCGCTTGACGTACTTTTCGACTTCTATCAGCGCCGGATGCGCCATGAAGGCGAGCAGTATTCCCCACGCCAGCGGCGTCAGAAACGGCAGCAGCAGCTCGTACAGCTCGTAAGCCATCACGGCCAGGAAGCCGAAGAAGAAGAGCTGCACTATGCGCTCGCGATCCATTTTCTGAGGCGTGGCGTCCCTCCCGGCGCGCGCGATACTTGGCGCGAAAGCCTAGCAGATGCCCCCGCTACCGTCGCCTGCCGCGACCGCGTATCGCGGCGCGCGAATGTTCGGTTGCCCGCCAGCCCATAATCCGTTACCGTTGGCGTTTGCTTGATGTGTCTAATCAATACCCCTCGCCCGTGAAGGCACGTAGCTCAGTGGGAGAGCGCTTCCTTGACACGGAAGAGGTCGGCGGTTCAATCCCGCCCGTGCCTACCAGGTCCGTGCCCACACCTGCGAGCGCGAATTTTGTTCTTCACTCCCGCCAGTTCCCCGCAATGATAAGAATTTCCGCTTAATGAGCTCGGAAGTAACTGTAACCTTGGGCGGCGAATCCCGCGCCGTGCCAGTCGGCACTATCGTTCGCGACGTATTGAACGGGATTCCAAGCCGCGACCTGGTGGCCGCGCGCGTCGACGGCAAAGTCGTCGACCTGACGCGCAAACTCGAGCACGACGCCGCCGTCGAGCCGGTGATTGCCGACTCACCCGAGGGTCTCGAGGTGATCCGTCATTCGACCGCGCATCTGATGGCGATGGCGGTGCAATCGCTCTATCCGGGCACGCAGGTGACGATCGGCCCGGTTATCGAGGACGGCTTCTTCTATGACTTCGCGCCCGCTACGCCGTTCACGGTCGAGGATTTGCCGAAGATCGAAGCGAAAATGCGCGAGCTGGCGAAGGCCGACCACAAGATCCAGCGGACCGAAGTCGCGCGCGAGGACGCTATCCGCAAATTCTCGGCGATGGGCGAGAAGTACAAGGTCGAGATAATCCAGGGCATCCCGGACGAACACGTGTCGATCTACAGCCAGGGCGACTGGCTGGATCTCTGCCGCGGACCGCACGTCCCCTCGACGCGCTATTTGAAGGCATTCAAGCTCACCAGCGTGGCCGGAGCGTATTGGCGCGGCGATGAGCACAACGCGATGCTCTCGCGAATCTACGGCACCGCGTTCGCCAGCAAGGAAGCGCTCGAGGAGCATCTGAAACTCGTCGAGCTCGCCCGCCAGCGCGACCATCGCAAGCTCGGCCGCGAGATGGGCCTGTACATCTTCGATCCAATCTCGCCGGGCTCGCCGTTCTACCTGCCCAAGGGCGTCGTCATCTTCAACGCGCTCGTCGACTACATGCGGCGGCTGTACCGGCGCTACGGCTACGACGAAGTCGTCACGCCGCTGATTTTCAAGAACGAGATGTTCAACACCTCGGGGCATTGGGAAAATTTCCGCGAAAACATGTTTCTCTCGCCGGACCCCGAAAGCGACAACGCGACCAGCGTCGATACCGGCCCCGAGGGATGGCATCAGGGCTACGCGGTGAAGCCGATGAATTGCCCTGGGCATACCTTCGTGTACCGCGCCGAGAAGCGCTCGTATCGCGACTTGCCGCTGCGCTTCGCCGAGTTCAGCCGGCTGCATCGCGCGGAACGATCGGGCACGCTGCACGGCCTGATGCGGGTGCGCGCGATGTCGCAGGACGATGCGCACATCTTCTGCCGCGAAGATCAGATCGTGGATGAAGTCAAAATGAATCTCGCGATGGTGCGCGACGTTTACGGTGCGCTGGGTTTCGAGCACGTCGAGTTCAAGCTCGCGACCATGCCCGATCAGCATCTAGGCACCGAAGATCAGTGGCAGATGAGCGAGGGCAAACTCGCCAACGCGATGACGTGGAGCGAAATCCCGTTCGAGATCAATCCGAAGGAAGGCGCGTTCTACGGCCCCAAAATCGAGATTTACGTGTCCGATGCGCTCAAGCGTAAGTGGCAGGTCGCGACGATTCAGCTCGATTACAACATGCCCGAGCGCTTCGACCTGACGTACACGAACAGCGCGGGCGTCGAGGAGCGTCCCGTGATGATCCATCGCGCGATCCTCGGCTCGCTCGAACGCTTCATCGGCGTGCTGATCGAGCATACCGGCGGCGTGCTGCCCTTGTGGCTCGCGCCGGAGCAGGTGCGCGTGCTGTCGCTCAGCGAGAAGGTCGAAACCTACGCCAAGGAAGTCGCCGACCTCCTCAAGCGCGAGGGTTTCCGCGCCCATGCCGACATCCGCAACGAGAAGCTGGGATTCAAGGTTCGCGAAGCCGAACTCGCCAAGGTGCCATATATGGTAGTGGTCGGCGAGCGCGAGGCCGCCGATCGTTCGGTCTCGCTCCGGCTGCTGCGCGGTGAGAAGAGCAACGCGATGCCGCTTAAGGACTTGGTCGAAAAATTAAAGAAGGAGCCGGTGCCGGCTTAGTAAGTTCATTCGGCCATCTAGCCGGAGGAGGTGCTTTATTCGTAGAGATTTCAGAACCCCACCCTCAAGGGAGCCCGCGATCCGCGTTAATAACCTGATTCGCGCGCAGGAAGTTCGGGTAATCGACGCCGACGGCAGCCAGGTTGGAATCCTGCCGCTGCGCGAGGCGATCAAAGTTGCGGAGAGCCGCGGCCTGGACCTCGTCGAGGTCTCGTCGACGGCGACGCCCCCGGTCTGCCGCGTCACGGACTTTGACAAGTATCGGTACGCGCAGAAGAAAAAGTCGCACGATTCCAAGAAGCACACCATCAGCATGATCAAGGAAGTGAAGATGGGCTCGGCGACCGGGCAGCACGACGTCGACTTCAAAACCGCGCACATCAAGCGCTTTGTTGGAGAAGGTCATCGTGTTAAGCTCACCGTTTCGTTCCGGGGCCGCGCGATTACTCATCCCGAGCTCGGACGCGCACTGATCGAGAGAATTATTGCGACGGTAACGGATATCGCGCAGGCGGAAGGCACGCCACGGATGGAAGGACGCAATATGTCCGTGCTGCTGACGCCGCGATAGAAAATTTTAAGAAAGAAGCAAAGCGACAATCGTATGCCGAAAATCAGGACCAGCCGTACCGCCGCCAAGCGCTTTTCCGTTACCAAGAGCGGCAAGGTCAAATTCAAACACGCGTATGCGCGCCACATGTTCTCGGCCAAGAACCCGAAACAGAAAGCGCGGCTCCGCAGGACCGGGATTCTGGGAAAGGCCGACGCCGAGAAAGTTAAGATAATGATGCCGTACGCGTGAACGCGGCCGGTTAACGCACCGCATATCTACCAAGGAAGGATTTCACTACTCCGATGCCTCGCGCCAAAGGCGGACCCAAGACGCGCCGCCGTCATAAGCGTCAACTGAAGCTCGCCTCCGGTTTTGTCGGTGGGCGCAAACTCTATCGGCAGGCCCGCTCGACGCTCGAAAAGGGCCTCACCTACGCCTATCGCGATCGCAAGGCCAAGAAGCGCGACTACCGCACGCTCTGGATTGCGCGCATCAATGCGCTCGCGCGCGAAAGCGGAATCTCGTACAGCGCGCTGATGAACGGGCTCAAGAAGGCCGGCGTCGAAGTCGATCGCAAGATGCTCGCGAAGCTCGCGCAGGAGCGCGACGCATTGTTTACCGAGCTGGTGCGCACCGCTATCAGCGCGCTCGGCTCAAAAGCAGCATAGAGCCGCGCCGTTCGAAAGCGCCGCGCACCAGGAAGCCATGTGGGTCTCCGCCCACGTGGTTTTTTGCTTTTTTTAGTATCCACGCGGATTGCGAGCCAGTTAGATGTGCGGGGAAGGTCACGATGAAAGAACAACTCGAAGAAATCAGGCGCCGCGCGATGGCGGAACTCGGCGACGACGCCGCTGAAGCACAGATCGACGCGGTGCGCGTGCGCGTGCTTGGCCGCTCCGGCGAGCTCACGGAAATCATGCGCGGGATGCGCGAGGTTCCCAACGCCGAGCGCCCCGCAATCGGCCAGCTCATCAATCAGATCAAGCGCGAAGTCGAAGCGCGCATCGAAGCGCTCAGCGAGAAGCTCAAGAGTGCGGCGCTTTCGAAATCGCTCAATGAAAAACGCCTCGACGTGACGCTGCCGGGGATGCGCATCGCGCGCGGGCGTATCCATCCGATTACCGACATCCTCGAAAAGATGCTCGGCATCTTCGAGTCGATCGGCTTCGAAGTCGCGATGACCCAGGAT
>JBAWCX010000108.1:0-4447 GCA_049590495.1 Binatus sp. (SeqCode) | reverse complement strand
GCCCAGTATCGTGGAGAACGGCGCTCGTTCGAGCAGCTTGATGAAGTGGCTTCGATCCTGGGCGGCCATTCAACTTCTCCGTCGCGAATTTGACGCGGCGAGCTTGAGCGCGAGCGCGACTGCGCCTTCGGGAGTGTCGGCGCGGTGCAGGCCGCCGATTTCGGGCCAGGAATCGAGCGCGACGATTGGCTTGCCGAATTTCTTCGCGAAGCCAATCTCGGCCAGCGTGCCGCCCTCGCCGGCCAGCGCGATTACCGCATCGGCGCTCGCGACGATCACAGCATTGCGAGCCTCGCCGATGCCGGTGGCGATTGCGAATTCGATGTGCCGGTTTGCCTCGCGGCGATCGTGACCCGGCAGGATTCCGATCGTATGCCCGCCTTCGCTGCGCGCTCCGGCCGCCGCGGATTCCATCACGCCCGTGCGTCCGCCGTTCAGCAGCACGGCTCCGCTGCGCGCGATCTCGCGGCCAAGCGAGAACGCGAGCTTGCAAACCGCGCGCGGTGCGTCACCCGCGCCGATGACCGCTACAACCCGCCGCCGTTTCATCACAACTGCCCCGCCCGATGAATTACTCTTGCAAGCCGAGCGCGGCGGGCAGTTCCGCGAGGTCCGAGATTACGATGTCCGGCGCGGGAATTTCGGCGGGCAGCTCGCGGCCGTGCCTGCGAATCCACGCCGAATGCATCCCGACGCCCTTGCTGCCGAGCACGTCGTCGAGCGGAGTGTCGCCGACGAACAGGATATCGGCGGGCTCGAGGCGCATCGCATCGAGAATCTTTTTGAAGATAAGCGGGTTGGGTTTTCGATAACCGGTGTCGGCCGAGATGATCACGGCGTCGAAAATTTCGCGGATGCCGGTGTCGTGCATGATGAGGTGGCCGGTCTCGGAATCGTCGAAGTTGGAGATCAAGCCGACGCGATAGTGCCTCGCGATTAGCTTCATCGCGTCGATACGCGCGGCGGGCGCCTTGGTGACCTCGCGCACGCGCGCCATGTGGATTCGGCGCAGATTTTCGGCCAGCGGCGCGGCTTGATCCGCGTCGACCTCGAGCAGTTTCAGCGTGCGTGAGAAGCGCTCGAGGCACGTTATCTCGACAGCGTCAGCCTTCGAACGCTCACGGAATATCTCGGCGTAAACCGACGCGTGCGTCTCCGAGAATTTTTCGCGGTCGAAGCGCTTACCGATCGCGGCTTCCAACGCGGGATAGAGCAGCGGCGTCGTGCTCCGAATTTCGCGACCGCGAAATTGCATCAGAGGCAGCGCGTCGGGATTCCAGGTGACGAGCGTGTCGAACAGATCGATCACGACCGCCTTGTAACGATGCTCAGCCACGCGAGGTCAATGCTCCCGCGGTGCCGACGATCGCGGCGAGATTCAGCAGCAGCACCGTGCCATTGAGAATCACCGAGGTGCGGTGCAGGTGGTCAAACTCGGCCTTGCGGGCGGCGTCGGGATTCGGATCCTCGGTGACCGCGCGAAGTGCGTCGGCGCGCGGCAGGATGACGGTGCCGGCATAGAAGGTGATTCCCAGTGCGATTGCCAGCGCGACCGTCGTGCCGCCCCACCATACCCGTGGTCCGCGCACCGCTGTGAAGTAGATCGCGAGCACGAGGCTGATCGTTCCCACGATGTAGCCGAGCATGTAGTAGCGCGGGAAAATTGTGCTGATCAGTTGGCCGGCCTCGTGGCGCGGCAAGACTGTGAAAACGGCGGGCGCGGTGAAAAACGAAAAGAAGACAATTCCGCCGAGCCAGCATCCGAGTGCGGCCAGGTAAATCGACAAAACTACGATCATTGCTTTCAGTGACCAGAGGCCGGCGTGGCGATCAGTTGAGCCATCTGTTTGGCGCGCCGGGCAGTGGCTGCCGTTCGGAGAAGCCGGTGTCGACGCTGTGCCATGCGACAACGCGCGATTCGCCGAACTGCCAGCACAGGAAAACGACTTCGTCGCCGGCATCGTATGGGAAATCGATCAGGCCGAGGTCGATGTCTTTCAGGATGCATCCGAATGATTCAATTTGCGCGGCGGCGTCGGCCATGTTGGTCGCGAACGAGTGCAGCTCCGGATATCGGCCGACGATTTCGTTCATCGCGCAATGTACGATCGAGGGATCGGTAACCGACAATTCGTCGATGCGTGCGCGCAGCGATGTCGCCTGCATCTGGAGCTGGCGCATCAAAATTTCCAGGCGCGGAATCAGCTCGTTGGCTTCTTCCTCGCTGAATAACCTATCAAATCTTATATTAGGCAACGTTTCCTCGTCAGTAGCGCGACCCGGTCACCGTGATTAGCTTCTTTTGTAAGAGGTAACCTTGTCCGCGCCACCACTGTATATTACGGTGAAATTTGGGTTGCGTGGAAGGTGCGGCGGGGTTTGCTCCCACGAGGTTCGATTGACCTATGGCAGATAAGCCCAAAGGGGAAAAACGCTTCGAGATCGAAGAGGATCTAAGCAAGGTCGAGATACCCGAGATCTTGCCGGTGCTGCCGTTGCGCGGCATCGTGATTTTCCCGAGTCAGATACATCCGTTCCTGGTTTCGCGGCCGTCGTCGCTCAAGCTGATCGAGGACTGCGGACAGACCTCAAAGGTGATTGCGCTCGCAGCGCAGAAGAATCCGGAAGACGAGCAGCCCGCGCCTGAGGGACTGTTCCAGCGCGGCACCGCCGTGCGCATCGTCAAGATGTTGCGCTATCCGGATCAGAGCGTGCGCGTGCTGGTACAGGGACTGGCGCGAATCGAGCTGGGGCAGTTCACGCAGCGCGAGCCGTACTTCATCGCGCATGTGACGCGGCTCGTCGAGCCGGCGTCATCCGACAAGGAAGTCGACGCGCTGCATGCGCATCTGGTGAGCCAGTTTTCCAAGTTCGTGTCTCTGGTGCCGTACCTGCCCGACGAGCTGCAGGTGATGGCGATGCAGGTAAAGGAGGCCAGCCGGCTGGCCGACATGGTCGCCTCTTACCTGAAAATACCGATCGAAGAGGGGCAGGACCTGCTGGCGACGCTCGACGTTCGCGGACGACTGGAAAAGCTGATCGCGATTTTAGGCCGCGAGATCGAGATGCTCGAACTCGGGCACAAGATTCAGTCGCAGGTTCAGACTGAGCTCAACAAAAATCAACGCGAGTATTACCTGCGCCAGCAGCTCAAGGCCATTCAGAAGGAGCTTGGCGAGGGCGACCCGCGCAGTTCCGAAGTCGAGGAGATCGAGAAGAAGATCGAAGAGGCGAAGATGTCGCCCGAGGCGCGCAAAGTCGCCGACAAGGAACTCGAGCGCCTCAAGATGATACCGCCGGAGTCGGCGGAGCACACCGTCGTGCGCACCTACCTCGACTGGCTGGTCAGCCTGCCGTGGGGCGTGTCGACCGAGGACAACCTGGACATTCGGCACGCGCGCCAGGTGCTCGACGAAGATCATTACGACCTCGAGAAGATCAAGGAACGCATCCTCGAGTTTCTCGCGGTGCGCAAACTCAAGAACGACACCAAGGGACCCATCCTGTGCTTCGTCGGGCCTCCGGGCACCGGCAAGACCTCGCTGGGCAAGTCGATCGCGCGGGCGCTCGGCCGCAAATTCGTGCGGCTGTCGCTCGGCGGCATCCGCGACGAGGCCGAGATTCGCGGGCATCGCCGCACTTACATCGGGTCGTTGCCGGGCCGCATCATACAGGGGCTGCGCAACGCGGGCTCGAACAACCCGCTGTTCATCCTCGACGAGGTGGACAAGCTCGGCATGGACTTCCGCGGCGACCCGGCGTCGGCGCTGCTCGAGGTGCTCGATCCGGAACAGAACAACACATTCTCGGATCATTACCTTGACGTGCCGTTCGATCTTTCGAAAGTACTGTTCCTGACCACCGCCAACATGCTCGATCCGGTTCCGCACGCGCTGCGCGACCGCATGGAAGTGCTCGAGCTGCCGGGATACACCGAGGAAGAAAAACTGCAAATCGTGCAGCGTCACTTGATCCCCAAGCAACTGGGCGAGAATGGACTCGGCGATCAGAAGATCGAATTCTCCGAGGAGGCGCTGCGCGAGATAATCCACAGCTACACGCGCGAGGCCGGACTTAGAAATCTCGAGCGCGAGATCGCGCGCGTCTGCCGCAAGATCGCGCGCTCGATAACCGAGGGCGAAACGGCGCCGGCCGTCGTCAGCGGTGAGGATGTGCAAAAGTATCTCGGCGCGCCGCGCTTCTTTTCCGAGGTTGCCGAACGCACGCAGGAGCCGGGAGTCGCGACCGGGCTGGCATGGACACCCAACGGCGGCGAGATAATGTTCATCGAGAGCACGCGTATGACGGGGCAGAAAGGCCTCAACCTCACCGGCTCGCTCGGCGACGTGATGAAGGAATCGGCGCAGGCCGCGCTCTCTTACGTGCGCACGCACGCGGTGGCGCTCGGGATCGCGCCGGACTTTTATGAAAAGTCCGATATCCACGT
>JBAWCX010000107.1:0-1875 GCA_049590495.1 Binatus sp. (SeqCode) | reverse complement strand
TCGGGCCGCGCCAGGCCGGAACGCGAACAAACATCGATCCCGCCTCCGGGGTCGACCGTGATCCTCACGTCATCCTCCAATTTGAAAATGCGCGACGTGTAGATGCAATCGATGGTGAAGTTGCCGGGATCGGCCTTGACGACTTTCCATCCGCCGAGCGAGTTGACGGTATCTTGCGAGAGTTTGAACAGGGTCGGCCGCGGGAGACCCGGATATTCGCGCCGAATCAATTCTGGAAAAACATCGTCGAGCGGCGCGGGCTCCGCTTTCGACACATCGTTGCGGGTCAGTTGAGGTTCGGCCGCGCCTTCTTTTTTGACGGGATGCTTATTCGGCGCGGCCGTGGCGGAGGTCAGTGCCGGCGGTGGCGGATTTTCCATTTCGCAAGTCACTGAGCTTGAACCGGTGGTGCTGGCGGCTGCTGAGTTCTTCGTGACGAAACGGACTACGCGCTGCATGAAGCCCGGTCGTTCGAAAATCGTTTCGTTGTTCAGGATCATAGTGATTCCAGCCGCTACCACCGCCACGGCCGCAAAAAAGATCGCGAGGCGGATAAGCAGACCGAGTATCCGGCGCAGGAATGGAACGAAAATAATTACCGCCAGGACGACAACGGCAACGATGAGTTCGGGCTTAGTGATCATGATGAAATCCCCGCTGGAATCCCTAGCCGTTTACACGGCGTTGGCGCAAGTAGGACGCGAATTATGGTACTGCCTGAAAGACAGTACCACCCACCGATCAGGCCTTGCCCTTGCCGCCGACGATCAATCTGAAGTCGCGCGCGACTACGCTTCCGCTGTCGACCTGGATGTAGCCGTCGGGTGAGCGCTCGTCGCAAACCATTCGAGCGGCCGCGCGTTCCCGCCGGCGTCACCGTCAAGGAGAGATAACCGGTGTGCGCTGATGGGCGAGAAAGCGCGCGATATCCTCGATCTCGGCGTCGGTCAACTTTCCCGCCGGCTCCAGGAACGCAGGCATCTTGCTCTGCGTGAAGATCGCCTTGGGATCCTCCGCGTAGCTGTGGATGAACGAAACCGACCGCACCAGCCCAATCCCACTCAGATCTGGACCCTTGTCGCCGCCGTGGCCTGCCACGGTGTGGCACTGTCCGCAGTTTCGATAGAACAGCCGGGGCGCGTTGTCGCTATAGGGGCCGCCGCCCTGCAGCTCGTTGATGTAGTCCATCAGGTCCGACGTTTCATCCGGCAATAATCCGATCGATGCTACGCGGGCGCCCGGCCGCACCACTTCGCCAGGTTCCTGGAGATGGGCGATTATCCAAGCCTGGTCGTGCTTGAGCGGACTCAGCATCAGGTCAGGTCCGATCGTGCTCCCGCGGCCATTGACGCTGTGGCAGTATGCGCAATTCAGCTCGTGGTAAATCCGGTGACCCTCGGCGACGGTCGGCAACTCAGGCACATATGGGTTGAGCAGTGGCGAGCGCGCGCCTATCCAGGTCAACGCAAGTACGCCGAGCAGCGCGGAGATCGCGAGGCCGGTGGCGATCGGGCGGTCGAGCGGATGCTGGCGCATCCGCCGATCGAAGAAAGGCACTGCCAGGAGGATCAGCAGCGCAAGCCCCGGCAGTATTATTGCCGCGACCGATTCCAGGCTTCCGGGAAAATACTTGAGCGCCTGAAACAGGAACAGGAAGTACCAGTCGGGCCGCGGATTGAAGCTGATGCTGCCGGGGTCGGCGATCTCGCCGATCTCAGGCGGATATCTCCAGGCCAGAAACAGCACCACGAGAAACCCAATCACAACCGCGACCACGTCCTTGGAAAGGTAGAACGGATAGAAGGATTCGCCCGCCTCTTTGCGGCGATGGTATTCCTCGTCCGCCATCCGGCGCTGGGTTTCGATGTCCAGTTT
>JBAWCX010000106.1:0-21309 GCA_049590495.1 Binatus sp. (SeqCode) | reverse complement strand
CCCACGCGGCGGGCGACGGCTCAATAGTCGCGTGCGGCGAGCCCGCACGCCCCGCCAGCGATTCCTACAAAGCCATCGTCGCCCAGCTCAACGACATGTGGAGTCAAAATTTTCAGGTTTACGAATCGCTCACCGCCGGCTCGCCGCATGCCCGTAACGGCGGATGCATCTTCTATAACGAGAAGTTCCTCGACGGCCTCCTTCAACAGTGGATGAGAATCGACGACCCAGACAAGGTCCGCCCGATGCTCTACGCGATCTTCGCGCACGAGATGGGCCATTTGGCGCACGGCGACTTCGATCCCGGCAATAACAACGTCCCGGTCAGGAACAAGGAACTCGCCGCCGATCAATTCGCCGGCTACTCGCTCGAGCGGATGGGCCTTCGGCGCCTTGATCCGGTCGAGGTGACCCAGTACTACCAGCTCACCGGCGACGATTTCGTCGGCCACGATTCCGGACATGGCAACGGCGATGAGCGCACGACGGCGTTCCAGGACGGATGGCATCGCGCGGAAATCGGCCTGCCCGAACAAGGCACGCAGCCCGCGGGCGGACTCGGCGAACCGTGAGCGCGTCGACAATTTCCAGTCCCTCGCGGACCGCTGACGACGCGATTCGCGCCGACGCTGGCGCGATCGAAGCGCGCGGACTCGGCTTCCACTACGGCGATCGCGAAGCGCTCCACGACGTGACCTTTTCGATCGCACGCGGCGAAGTCTTTGGCTTCCTCGGACCTAACGGCGGCGGCAAAACCACGTTGTTCAAAATGCTGTCGACGCTGGCCCCCCTTCAGTCGGGGAGCGCCCGATTGCTCGGACACGATCTTGCGGGCGAGACCGGCGCCGTGCGACGACGCCTGGGCGTCGTGTTTCAGCATCCGAGTCTCGATGGCAAGCTGACGGTCGGCGAAAATCTCGCCGCTCACGGTCATCTATATGGAATCAGGGGCAAGCGGCTCCGCGAGCGCAGCTCGGCGATGCTCGAGCGGCTGGGATTGTCCGCGCGCGAGCGCGACCGGGTCGAGACGTTGTCGGGCGGCCTCCAGCGCCGCGTCGAGCTCGCCAAGGCTCTGCTCCACGAGCCGGCGTTGCTGCTGCTCGACGAGCCCAGCACTGGCCTGGATCCTGCCGCGCGCCGGGAGTTCTGGAACTATCTTGCGCATCTGCGCGAGCATGAAGGCGTGACGGTCGTGCTGACGACGCACTATATGGAAGAGGCGGAGCGATGCGACCGCATCGGCATTCTGCATCAGGGCAAGCTGGTTGCGATCGCGCCGCCCGACGAGCTCAAGTCCGAAGTCGGCGGTGACGTGATCGTGATTCGAACTGCAGCGCCGGAAGTCCTGCAGCAGAAAATTCTCGCGCGCTTCAAGCTCAAGAGCCAACTGGTGGACGGTGCGATTCGCATCGAGAAATTGCGCGCGCACGAACTGGTCCGCGATCTGATTGACGCGTTCGGCGAGGAGATCGAATCGGTTTCATTCGGCAAGCCGACTCTCGAGGATGTGTTCGTGCATCTGACCGGGCATCAGTTCTTCGCGAACACGCCGGAGACGGAATAAAAGCGATGGTTGAGATTTTTCTGCAGGCCGCAACGCTCTGGTATCGCGAGGTCGTCCGATTCATCCGTCAACCGATCCGCGTGATGAGCGCGATTGCGACGCCGCTGGTTTTCTGGCTGCTGCTCGGCGCCGGGCTGCAAGCGTCGTTCAAGCCGAGCGGGATGCCGGCCGACATCGACTACGTGCAGTACTTTTATCCCGGCGTGATCGTGCTGATGCTGCTGTTCACCGCGATCTTCGCGACCGCATCGACCGTGGACGATCGACGCCAGGGGTTTCTGCAGGGCGTACTGGTCGCGCCCATCTCGCGCGCGACGATCGTGCTGGGCCAGGCGCTCGGCTGCACGACGCTGTCGCTGATGCAGGGTGTTATCTTCCTCCTGATGGCGCCGTTGGCGGGAATCCATCTCAGCGTCGAGGCGATCGTGGTATCGCTCGCGATGATGGGCCTGATCGCGTTCGCGATGACGAGCATCGGGCTGGCGATGGCGTGGCGGACCGAATCGACGCAGGGCTTCCACGCGTTCATGAACATGCTGCTGCTGCCAATCTGGATGTTGTCGGGCTCGGTCTTTCCGGTGGCGGGCGCGCCGGGATGGTTCCAATGGACAACACGCCTGAATCCGCTGACCTACGGGGTGGACGCGCTAAGGCGGGCACTCTACCTCGCGGAGCCAACCTCAAGCGGCGCAACGATGCCGATAAGATCGTCAGTGGCAGTCGCAATCGCGTTCGCCGCGTTCGCCTTCATCCTGGCGACGCGCGTAGCGCGCACCGCCTCGACGACTTGATCTAGCGCGGGGGCATCCTGAGCGCGCCGTCGAGGCGAATCGTCTCGCCGTTGAGCATCTCGTTCTCGACGATGTGGCGCGCGAGCGCCGCGTATTCGGACGGCTTGCCCAGTCGCTGCGGGAACGGAATCTGCGCGGCGAGCGCTTTGCGGTTCGCCTCGGGCAACCCTGCCAGCATCGGAGTCTCGAAAGTTCCCGGCGCGATCGTGCAGATGCGGATGCCGAGCGACGCTAGGTCGCGCGCGATGGGCAACGTCATCGAAACCACGCCGCCCTTCGACGCCGAGTAGGCAACCTGCCCTATCTGTCCATCAAACGCCGCGACCGACGCGGTATTGATGATCACACCGCGCTCGCCGTCGGTGCCGGGCTGATTCTTGGCCATCTGCGCCGCGGCCAGCCGCGTCACGTTGAATGTACCGATGAGATTCACGGTTATCACCTTGCTGAACAGGTCGAGCGAGTGCGGGCCGTCCTTGGTGACGGTGCGCATCGCGCGGCCGATGCCGGCGCAGTTCACGGCGATATTAATCGAAGCGAACTTCGCGACCGTTTTCGCAATCGCGTCCGTTATCTGGTCAGCCGAAGCGACATCGGCCTCGACAAAGAGCGCATTCGCGCCGAGCGACTCGGCAACCTTTGCGCCGGGTGAGGACGGTAAATCGAGAATCGCGACCTTGGCGCCCGCCGCCGCGAATTCGCGGACCGTCGCTTCGCCGAGTCCCGAGCCGCCACCGGTCACAAGCGCGACCGCATTTTTGAGATTCATATCAACCTCGCGGAAGTGAGTGCTGCAAACGCGAAGAGGTTAGGATTGCAGGCGCGATTATGCAACCTGCGATGATCAGGGCGAGGCTTGCTGTTGGGCGGGGCGTGGCGTTTCGAGCAGGCGGCGGGCGGCCGCTACCGCGTCGCTCGAGCCGGCGAGCTCGAGGATGTCGCCTGGGCGCAGGATTTCGTCGCCGGTTGGCACCACCACTTCGGAATCGCCGCGACCGATCGCGACCACCACGGCGCCGCTGTTGGAGTGCAGGTCCAGCTCGGCTAGGCTTTTGCCGATACCTTCGCTGTCGGGCCGCAGGCTCACCGGCGTGATCATGCCGATGCCCGGTACCTCGAATGACTGCTCGCCGTCGGTGCCGGCGTGAGGCCCGCTGAGCGCGATCCGGATCAGGCGGGTGGCGTTGCGAATCTGCCCTTGCATCTGACGCGCGCTCCGGGTCACTACGATAATCATCAGCACGATCGTGATTACGATGAGTCCGATTCCTTCAACCGGCTCCATGAATGGCTGAACGATCGCGAGCAAGGGCACGGCGGCGACCAGCAGAATCGTGATCTGCAACAATTCGATCAACGCGCTCACCACAGGTGCTCCAGGCGGAGGAAGATTCAGGAAGGCGCGCGACGCGAGCGCGATGGCGAGCCGGCCCGACGCGAAATACATGGCCGCCGCAGGCGCGGCGCATAGCAGGAGAGCGAACGCGTCGACGAACAGGCCGGCGCGGAAATACGTGAGATGTTCGAGGCTCGCGACCATCGTCGTCACGTCGAGCGGATCGCGCTCGTTGACGATCAGTATCGCGCCAATCAGGATTGCGCTCGACGCAATGGCCGCAATTGGCCATCCAATGGAATTGGCGTCGCGCGCGGGCTGTCCCGCGTTGCGAATCCGCTCGAACCACGAATCGTAGAGCGCCTCGAGCACCTTGAGCGATCGCGGGAGCCGGGCGGCAACGAAATCCGCGACCGGAATCGAGCTGCGAATCATGTAAGGCGTCAGGAAAGTGGTGACGGCGGAGACTGCGACGGCGAGCGTATAGAGAAAATCGCGGGTGGCGCCGGTGCTCAGACCCGCGCCGGCGATGATGAACGAGAACTCGCCGATTTGCGCCAAACTCATGCCGGCTTCGATCGACGTCTTGGTGCCGACGCCGCTCAAGATCGAGGCAAAGGTCACTCCGAAGACTTTTCCGCCGAGCACGGCGGCTGTCAGCATGACCAGCGCTTGCCAGTGCTCCGCGATAAGCCTGGGATCGATCATCATGCCGACCGAGACGAAGAACACGGCGCCAAAAATGTCGCGCAGCGGCGCGACGAGGTGTTCTATCTGCGCGGCCTCGCCCGACTCCGCGACCAGAGATCCCGCGAGGAAAGCGCCGAGCGCGACTGAATAGCCGGCCTGCTCTGCGAGCACGGCGAAGGCGAAACAAATGCCGACGGTCGCGACCAGAGTGGTCTCCGGCCGGCCCATCCGCACCACCGCGCGCACCAAAGGCGGCACTACGATGGATCCGATGCCGACGAATGCAACGAGGAACAGAACCAGGCGGGCGATAGTAATCGTCATCAGCGAGGCCGACACACTCTCGCCCGACGCCAGCGTGGTCAGAATCGCAAGCTCGACGACGGCGGTGAGATCTTCGGCGAGCAGAACGCCGAACACGAGTTCGCGCAGGCGCTGGGAGACGAGAGTTTCCTGGTAAGCCTTGGCCACGATGGTCGTGCTCGAAATCGAAAGCAGCGCGCCTGTGAAGATGCTTTCGAGCGGAGTCCATCCAAGCGCGCGCCCGCACATGTAGCCGAGCCAGACCATGATGCCGACCTGGAGCGCGGTGATGAAGGCCGAGGTCGGGCCGAGCCGAATCAGCTTGCGCACGCTGAACTCGAGCCCGAGCGCGAACATCAGGAGGATCACGCCGAGTTCGGAGAGGGTGTGGATGCGGTCGGGGTCGGCAAACAGCCCCGGGACGTGGGGGCCGACGATCAGGCCGGCGATCAGGTAGCCGACGACGACCGGCTGGCGGATCTTCTGAAAAATGACGGTGGTGACGGCGGCGACGCATAGCACCATCGCAAGATCTTCGAGGAACGTGTGTGAGATGAGTCCGTGCACAGTCGCGTCGTCGGCGCATTGTAACTTGCCGCTGAGTGCGGGCGCGAGAGTGCGAACAACCTAACCCCTAACCCCTAACCCCTTCCCACTGTGGGAAGGGGAACCGTTGTGGTGGGTTAGTTCGCGTTGGTTACGCGGGGTAGGACTTTGGTCCAGAACAGCTCGATCGTCTTCAGCAGGCGATCGTTCGGCATCAGGCCGTTGTACATCCACGCAAAGATCCATCTGATCGGCAGGCGCTCGAGCAGGTGCTCGACTTGACGCGTGACGGTGTCTACGGTGCCGACGAACGCGAGCCCGTTGGTCCATAGATCGGCGGGCTCGCCGGTCTTGGGATCGTCGAGGCCCTTCGAGAATCCGAACGGCTCGAACCATTCGTGGCCGCAGAAGTAACCGCTCTCGCGCCAGATAGCGCGGGCCTCGTCGTCGCTGTCGGCGATCACAATATCGCGCAGCACGCCTATCCCTTCGCCGAGCGGCTTGTGCGAGACCTCCGCATACACTTCGCAAAGTTGATGTTCGAGCGATGGATGCAGCGGCGGCAGAATCGCAGTGACGCCCTCCTGCGCGCACCATCTGATGCTGCGCTCGCTTGAAGCGAAAGGCTGAAAGATCGGCGGGTGCGGCTTCTGCACGGGCTTGGGCACGACCGAGACCGCGCGCACGATTCCGTTTTCGACGCCGCCGCCCCACTTCGCGGTCGCCTCGAGCGTCCACGGCGTTTCGCCGGGCGGGATGCGCCAGTACTTGCCCTCGTACGAAATAAAATCCTGGGTCCACGCCTGCTTGATGATGCGAAAATTTTCCTCGAAGGCCGCGCGGTTGGCGTTGTCGATTTCGTCGTGCTGATGCGGCAGCGCGCCGTGAATGCCGTGCGTCTGCTGCGCCATGATATCGACCCATCGCCGCTGATAGCCGCGGGCGAAGCCGGCGTTGGCGCGTCCGCCCGTCATGCGATCGAGCATCGCGATGTCCTCGGCGACGCGTAGCGGATTTTGCGACGGCAACACGATGCCGAGCTGGCCGACGCGCAGCCGCTTGGTCTGCATCGCAACGTAAAGGTCGAGCAGGACGGGATTGTTGGACAGCTCGAAGCCTTCGACGTGAAAATGATGCTCGGTGAAACTGATCGAATCGTAGCCGAGGTCGTCGGCGAGCCGCGCCTGCGCAGTGATGTCGTGCAACATCTGATCGTAGAGGTGACCCTGCAATCCAACGCGCCCTTTTTCGATGTCGGTTTTGCTGCCGACGGAGGGCAGATAGAAGAGCGATACTTTCATGGTGTCCCGACTGTAGAACTCCCCGACTGAAAACGGCAAACGGCGGAGGTCAAAGAACCTAACCCCTAACCCCTTCCCTCGAAGGAAGGGGAACGGGAGTTGTGAGGATCGTTGCGTCCTATCCCCCTGGCCCCTTTCCAGATGGAAAGGGGGAACGCGAATCGCCGCGTATTCGGGGCAACCTCACAATCGAGTTTGTGGTAGGCACTGGCTTTGCCGATTTGCTCGGGGCGGCGCTATAGTCGGGGCGTCGTCGGGCGGAACCGTTCCGCGATCGGAAAAACTCATTGCAGAGGTTAAATCGATGTCGCAACAACAACTCCAGCAGATAGTCCAGATGCTCAAGGCGCAGCCGATCGCGGGCCATCCCACGGTGCAGGAGACGCGCGCGAATTTCGAGCAGATGGCAGGGATGTTTCCGGTCGCGGCCGATGTCAAATGCGAGCCGGTGAATGCGGGCGGGGTCAAGTCGGAATGGGTGACTGCGCCCGGCGCTGATGCGGGGCGCGCGGTGCTCTACCTGCACGGCGGCGGCTATGTGATCGGCTCGATCAATACGCATCGCGACCTGGCAGCGCGAATTTCGCGCGCGGCGAAAGCACGCGTGCTGTTGATCGACTACCGGCTCGCGCCGGAGCATCCGTTTCCAGCGGCCGTCGAGGATTCCGTGGCGGCGTACCGCTGGATGCTGGCGTCGGGACTGAAAGCCTCGCGCATCGCGGTCGCGGGCGACTCCGCCGGCGGCGGGCTCACGGTTGCGACGCTGGTCGCGATTCGCGACGCCAAGCTGGCGAGCCCAGGCGCGGGAGTGTGCCTGTCGCCGTGGACCGATCTTGAGGGACTCGGCGATTCGATGAAGACCAAAGCTGCGGTCGATCCGATGGTTCAGAAGGAAGGGCTGGCCGAGATGGCGGCGCACTACCTGGCCGGGCAGAATCCGCGCAGCCCGCTGGCGGCGCCGCTGTATGCCGACCTAGCGGGCCTGCCGCCGCTGCTGATCCAGGTCGGCACCGCGGAGACTTTGCTCGACGACTCGACGCGGCTGGCCGAGCGCGCGCGCAAGGCGGGCGTGAAGGTCACGCTCGAGCCGTGGGAAAACATGATCCACGTCTTCCAGGTTTTCGCGCCGATGCTCGACGAAGGGCAGCAGGCGATCGACAAGATCGGGGAGTTCGTCCGCGTCAACGCCGCGTAAGATCGAAGCGTCCGCAATCGGCGATCGCGTTGCGGCACTGGACTGGGCGCGAATCGAGCGCGATCTCGATTCACGAGGCTTCGCGAAGACCGGCGAGGTATTGCGCGCTTCCGAGTGCGCGGAGTTGATCGCCCTTTACGGGGATCGCGAACGCTTTCGCAGCCGCGTCGTGATGGAACGGCACAGCTACGGCGTCGGCGAGTACAAGTATTTCGCGCGGCCGATGCCGCCGGTTGTCGAGGAGTTGCGCGTTGCGATGTACCGCGAGCTGGCGACCACCGCGAATCGGTGGAGTGAGCGGATGAGGTCGCGCGATTCGTATCCAGCTTCGCTGGCGGAGTTTCTGAAAGTTTGCGCCGCGCACGGACAGACCAAACCGACGCCGCTGATCCTTCGCTACGAGCTGGGCGGCTACAACTGCTTGCATCAGGACCTGTACGGCGAGGTCGCGTTTCCACTTCAGTTCACGTGCGCGCTCAGCCGGCGAGGCCGCGACTTCGAAGGCGGGGAATTGTTGCTGGTCGAGCAGCGCCCGCGCGCGCAATCGCGCGGCGAAGCGATCGCGCTCGACGAGGGCGAGGGAATACTTTTCGCAAATCGGTACCGTCCCGCCGCCGGCGCGAGAGGATACCATCGCGTGAACATGCGTCACGGCGTCAGCACGATTCAATCAGGCGTTCGCTACGCGATGGGCGTCATCTTTCACGACGCGGCGTAGACCAGGTTCGCGAACTTCAACGGCGGACGACCTGACCTACGGATTGTGGTCGTCGGCTGGACACTTGCCGTCGCTGCATGCGCAAGTCGCGCCGTCGTTATCGGTACGCCACTTGCCACAGAAGTCGCTGCAGGCGGTCAGGTTGTCGTCGGTGCCGTAGAAGCCTTTGCATCCCGCTGCCGCCGTCGGCGCCTTCGGGTTGCTGAAGTCGGCGTGACGATCTATGTCAGCCGCAAACGCGAGTCCCACAATCGCGATCGCAAACAGTCCCGACATGATGATCTTACGCATCCAAATTTCTCCTATGCACGAAGCCCCCAAGCCGCGTGCGGGAATCGTCTGACGCTATCAACCCCCTGCTCTATTCACAAACTAAGCATCGCGGTGAGCGCCCGATCCGACCTGCTGCGCAGCCGCTTTCACACTTTGTTGTCACCTAAATAACCGACTGCTAGGTTGCAGTCAGATCGAGGCCTTTGCTCTGATTGGGTAACTTCACATGCATCGGAGCTTGATGGTGTTTCTTCTCTTCGTGTCGACGGCGATAGCGGCGTGCGCGTCGCAAGGCGCGTCGAGCGGCGGCAGCGGTTCGTCGAACATCGTCGTCATGAACGGATGCCGAGTCGATCCGGCCCGAATCTGCAACAACCTCCGCGGGCAAAGTGTCGACATGAGCAACACCGGTTTGCAGGCCGATCCGCGGATGGTCGAGCAAGATTCGGCGCGCACGGCGAATATTTTCGTCCCGGTAAGAAGGAAGAACGGAGACGAGATTTTCGAAGTTGAATGCGGGATGAACACGCTGAATCAGTCGGTCAGCTGGGCGTACGTGAAGACCGGTCCAACGGTCACCGACGACGACGCAAAGTTTCTGCGCGCACGAGGCTACTGTTCCGAGCCGTGAGCGATTCTTAATGCGATACTTCAAGTTTGTAATTTTGCCGGTCGCTGCAACGATCCTGTTCGCGATGAACGCGGCTGCGCAGACTGCTATTCCTGCAGCGCCGGGAGTGCCCGCGGATTTCACAGCGAGCGCCAAGGCGCGAGTGAATTACTATCGCGCGATGGCCAAGCTGCCACCGATCGTCGATGACGCCGCGATCAGTGCCGGCGCACTGAATCACGCGCGCTATCTCGTCAAGAACGGAATTGGCGGCGGCGACATCGTTCTCGACAACCGTCGGCAACTTCAATTCAAGGCTCCGCAGGACGCTTTCCGATGGGAGGACAAGGGCAAGCCGTTCTATACCGACGACGGTGCCGCGGCCGGCAGAACCGCCGTGGTCCTGACCGCGAAGGAGATAAACTTGAGTGGCGACGAGTTGGTCGACCGCCTCATGACGATGCCGTTCAGCGGAATGATTCCGATGGTGCCGCAGTTCTCCGTGGCCGGACTCGGTGCGTACTGCGACCCGGGCTTGTGCGCGATCGTGATCACCTACCGCTTCGCATTGGAGAAGTCGGTGCGCATCGCGCTCTACGACGGCCCCGCAAGCGACCGGCTCTGGAATACGATGCTCGGACTCATTCCAATGGAAACAGGACGCCTGCGATCACCCGTCGAATTTCCGCCGAATGGAGCCACCGTCAATCTTCAATTGAGCGCCGGCGGCGACTATCCCGATCCGCTCGCCTCATGCCCCGGCTACAAAGCTCCGATCGGCGCCCCGATTTCTATTCAACTTGGACAAGGCTACGGCCCTGATGGCAGCCTCGAGGTCTCGTCGGACCTGGTCTCGCGCGATGGCGTCGAGATCGAAACCTGTCTCATCACGGCGGCGTCGTACGTCGGCCGCAATGCCGGCCAAACAGAAATCGGCAAGGCGAGACTCGTGTTCGCCGGCGCTGCGGTGATCCTGCCGCGCCAACCGCTCACGCCGGGGAAATATACGGTCGCTTTGAAAGAAGACGGTAAGCTCTACGAGTGGGGCTTCACAGTTGCGGCGTCGGCTGCTCCCGCGCAATCGGCAACTCGCTAGCCGGTTCGTAGCGGCTGAGAGGAATCAGCAGTGCGAAAGACGCCAGCGCTATTGCGAAGGCGGCGGCGATCGCGATGCGGTAGCTGCCGGCGCGATCGATGATCAATCCCACCAGCGGAGGACCTGCCATCGCGCCAATTCCGCCGCTGGTGTAGAGCGCGCCGAGCACGGTTCCCATCCGATTCGTGCCGAACAAATGCGCGATGACGGCGGGCGAGAGCGCGACGTAGCCGCCGTATCCCGCGCCCATCACGAGTGCGAATGCGACCATGACTGGATAAGTAGCCGCGGCCAGCCAGATGCCGTAGCTGAGCGCGAGAACGAGGAAGCTTGCCTGGTAAAGCCGCACCACGCCGGCGCGATCGGCGAGGCTGCCCAGGCCTATCCGGCCCGCGACGCTCGCGCCGCCGATTATGCCGACGAGCGCGGCGCTGGCGAACTCGCTCGCGCCGCGATCGTGAGCGAACGATGGCAGATAGACGAACGGCACGAAGATCACGATCGAGACCGTCACCGACGACGCGTACATGAATGCGAAGGCCGGGCTGCGGAGCGCGTCGCGCAGCTGGACTCGCGATGGCGTCACGTGGACGGGGGGCCGTTCGACGATCCACGCGCACCCGAGCAAGACCACGGTAGTGGCGGCGGCGAATGCCAGGTACGTCGCGCGCCACCCGAGATGTGAGATCAATGTAGCGGCGATCGGCGCACCGCATACGGTGCCAAATCCGATGCCCGCCACCGCGATGCCAAGCGCTGTATTGCGCCGCCGAAGGAACCATCCGCCGACCACCGCGACCATCGGAACATAGGCGCATGCGACTCCCGCGCCAACGCCGATTCCGTAAGTCAGGTAGCCGAGCCAGAGCCGATCGATCATCGACGTCAGCGCGAGCCCCAGGCCCATGACGAGCGCTCCCGTCGCGACTACTATTCGCGGGCCGAAGCGGTCGGATAGATGGCCGGTGACGGGGCCCAGCAGACACCACACCAGCACCGTGATCGAAAACACCGCCGAGGTCGCGCTGCGACGCGCACCGAACTCCGCCGCCATCGGCTTGAAGAACGCGCCGAAGCTGTAGGCGACCGCATACGTGGCGCACATCGCGACGAATGCGGCCGCGACCATCCTCCATGCGCGCGGCGAGTCGAACTGCTCGAGCGACGGGACAGCCTCGCGCGATTCTCCCGCGCCCGGTTCGCGAGGATCAGCGACGCCCTTCATGCTCGAGGGCAGCGCGCGCAGCCTTCAGCTCCTTGCGCTTGTCGGCGCTGACGGTGGGATAGCCGAGATTCAGGTCTTCGAGCGCATGGATGATCGCGGCTGCCACCACCAGGTGCGTGTACCATTTCTTGTCCGCAGGAACGACGTACCAGGGCGCGTGCGGAGTGGCGGTGTGCGATATCATCTCCTCGTAGGCCGTCATGTAGTCAGGCCATCGCTCTCTCTCCGCGATGTCGGCGGCGGAAAACTTCCAGTTCTTGTCGGGCCGATCGAGGCGTTTCAGGAAGCGCCTTTTCTGTTCCTCTCTCGATACGTTGAGAAAGAACTTTCGGATGACGACGCCGTTGCGCGACAGATAATGTTCATACGCGTTGATATCCTCGAAGCGTTCATTCCAGATGTTCTTCGTGACGAGCGACGCCGGCATCCGTTCGCGCGCGAGCATCTCCTTGTGCACGCGGATGACGAGAACTTCTTCGTAATAGGAGCGGTTGAAGATTCCGATTCGGCCGCGCTCCGGGATGCATTTGTTGCTGCGCCAAAGGAAGTCGTGATTGAGCTCCTCGACGGAAGGCTGCTTGAAGGAATAAACCTGGCATCCTTGCGGATTGACTCCCGACATGACGTGCTTGATGACGCCGTCTTTGCCGGCCGCGTCCATCGCCTGGAAAATCAGCAGTATTGCCCACTTGTCCTGCGCGTAGAGCTTGTCCTGCAAATCGCTTAGCCGCTCGATCCCGCGTGGCAATTCTTTTTCGGCGACCTTTTTCGATTTCACGCCACTGCTATCCGCGGGGTCGAAGTCCTTCAAGCGAAACTTGCGGCCGTTGTCGACGCGATACGGCTTCGTGAAGTCGGACACGACTGACATAGGTATGAGCACCTCCCGCCGGGACTGCGGTTGATTAATCCACGGCGGCGCTCAACAGTCGAGCGCAAGCCGCGGCGATACGAATTTCACTTTGAGGGAAGGATGGTGCGCCATGAGGGACTTGAACCCCCGACCTGATGATCCGTAGTCATCCGCTCTAATCCACTGAGCTAATGGCGCGTCCGAACCTTAGAAATTTTCATATTGAGGGTCCGCGAGCAAGCCGCTACATCTGCGGGTGGTGTCTCAGTCTGCGTTCAGAGCAGCGGCAGAATCTTGAATCGCGCGCAAAACAGCGCGCTGGATAAGGACCCTCACCTTCATCCTCTCCCTCACAGGGAGAGGGGAAGAGCAGCAAATTGAAACTGCGACAGCGCCCACCTGTGGCAGAAACGGCGTCCTCGCCCCAAAACTTCCGAACAGGCGCGAAGCGCCGCATCCGAGTACTGGGTGCAGGGGTCAGCCCCCGCGACGGTGTCGATGCCGCCCACCGCGGAGGTGATTAATTTTTTTTGCTCACTGTTGCGCCGTGGGGATCCACACCGACACCGTCGTGCCTTCATGCACCTTGCTCTCGATTCGCAGCGCGCCATGATGCAACTGCACGATATGCTTGACGATCGCCAATCCCAGCCCAGTGCCGCCGAGCTCGCGCGAGCGCGCGCGATCGACGCGATAGAATCGCTCCGTCAGGCGCGGGATATCCGCCGCCGGAATTCCTTCGCCCGTATCCACCACGACCAGCGCGACGCCCGGCTTCGCGCCTGCGCCGTTGGAATCCGCGGCTTCGCGCGCCTCGACCGTCACGCGACCCTCGCGCGGCGTATACTTGATAGCGTTGTCGATCAAGTTGAGCATCACCTGATGCAAGCGGTCGCGGTCGCCCGCCACCTTCGGCAACCCCGGCGGGCAATTCACTTCCAGGCGCAGCCCATGCCGTCCCGCCTGCTCCTGCATCAGCTCGGCCGCCTCGGATAGCACGCGCGACGGCTCGAGCTGCTCGATCTTGAGAGGAGTCAGTCCGCGCTCCAAATCCGACAGTGAGACCAGGTCGTCGAGCAGACGCGCGAGCCGCCGCGCCTGCCGCTCGATGATGCCGAGAAAGCGCGTCGAAGTCTCGCTGTCATCCACGCCTTGAATCAACGTTTCCGCGTAGCCATACAGCGCGCTCAGCGGAGTGCGCAGCTCGTGCGTCAGATTCGAAATGAAATCGGCGCGCAGCGTCTCGTAAGCTTTGAGCTGCGTGATGTCGTGAAAGACGAACACCCAGGCCGCGCCGCGCGAGGTGCGAATCTGCGCGGCGCTCGCGCTCACGTGGAGCGGCGCGGGATTCTGGATCATGATCTCCGCGCTCATGACGCGATCGTCCGTCGAGCGCATCGAGCGCCCCACGAACTCCTGCAGGCGCGGGTCGCGGCACAGCTCGACGAACGGCCGCGCGCGATAGTTCGTGTCGGCTCCCAGGGCGAAGATGCGCCGGGCGGCGCCGTTGAGCAGAATCACCTCTCCGCGCGAGCCCGTCACGACCACCGCCTCGGCCATGCTGCGCAGGATCGCCTCGAACTCGTCGCGCTGCTCGGCCAGCGAGTCCACATCGGCGACGATCGAGTCGGCGGCGTCGAGCAAATGATGCTCGGCGCGGCCCATCGGGTCGCTGCCGTCGGGCAGCAGATGCGGCGGCGGACGCCTGCCTTGCAGCGCGGTGGCAACGGCGTCGAGTCTTTCAGCGCGGCGCAAAAATGTGCGTCCGATCGACATCGCGGGAATCGCGCCGAGCGCAAGCCCGACCACGATTACGACGACTGCCCACACCGGCGACACCGCGCCGGTGGATGCCAGCACTACCAGTAGTATGGCGGCGGGTGCGAGGCCGATTCCTATCGCTGCGATCAGACCGGCGGTCGGCGATCTATCCAAGCGCTTCGGGGTTGAAGCGGTAACCGACGCTTCGCACCGTGAGGATCAATTCCGGATTGGCATCGTCGCGCTCGATATGCTGGCGCAGGCGGCGCACGTGCACGTCGACGGTCCGCGGTTCGACGAACGTGTCGCGGCCCCACACCATGTCGAGCAATTGTTCGCGCGTGTACACGCGCATCGGATGTTGCACGAAAAATTTCAGCAATTCGAACTCGCGCAGCGCCAGCTCCCTGCGCTTGGTGTCGACGAACACCTGGTAGGTGCCGAAGTCCATGCGCAGACGGCCTTTCTCATACGCGCCGCCGCCGGAATCCGGCTCTGAGAGCGGATTTGCGCGACGCAGCAGCGCCTTGACGCGCGCGACCAGCTCGCGCGGGCTGAACGGCTTGACCACGTAATCGTCGGCGCCCATCTCAAGCCCGAGCACCTTGTCCACTTCGGTGCCCTTCGCGGTCACGATGAGAATCGGCAGATGCGCGGTGTCGCGCTCGGCGCGCATCTGGCGGCAGACCTGCAACCCCGGCATCCCCGGCAGCATCAGATCGAGCACCATCAGATCGGGCACGCGCCGCTTGACCTTGTCGAGCGCCTGCGCACCGTCGGCCGCTTCCTCGACGATGAAACCCTCCTGCGCCAGGTTGTAGCGGATCAGTTCGCGGATGTCGGCGTCGTCTTCAACGATCAACACGCGGTAGCGAAGTCCGCGTTGCGCCTCGGCGGCTGCCGTCGTGGCCTGGCTGGTCTGATTCATCGCTTCATCCTCCTCCACCCTGCAAATCAGGTTCCCCGCTTCTTGGTTTCGACGTGACGGATCATCTTGCCCTTGACCATGAACGTCACCATCTCCGCGATATTGGTCGCGTGATCGGCGATTCGCTCGAGATACTTGGAAACGAACAGCAGCCGCGTCGCCGACGCGATGGTATGCGGATCCTCGGCCATGTAGCTGAGCAGCTCGCGATAGACCTGGTAGTTGAGCAGATCGACTTCGTCGTCGCGCGCGATCACCTGGTCCGCCAGGTCGGTGTCGTCGCGCATGAACGCGTCGATACTGTCCTTGACCATCGACTGCGCTATTTCCGCCATCCGCGGCAAGTCGATATAGGGCTTGAGCTGTGGGACTTCGTTCAGTTCGAGCGTGCGCTCGCAGATATTGACGGCATTGTCGCCGATTCGTTCGAGGTCGGTGGTGATTTTCAGTCCCGTGGTGATGAAGCGCAGGTCGCTGGCGGTCGGCTGATGCAGCGCGAGCAGCCGGATGCACTGCTCGTCAATTTCGTTGTCCATCCGGTTCACTTCTTCGTCGCGCTGGATTACTTCGCGGGCGTGCTCGCTATCGCGATTGACCAGCGCGTCGACCGCTTCGGCGATTTGACGCTCGACCAGCCCGCCCATCTTGAGCAGACCGGCACGCAAGCCGCGCAAATCCTCTTCGTACTGCCTGTTGGTATGCTGCGGCTGGGTGCTATCCATTTTTGCCTTCCCCGATATCAGCCGAATCGCCCGGTGATGTAGTCCTCGGTCTCACGCTTGGTGGGGTTGGTGAAGATCTGCTTGGTCTCCCCGTATTCGACCAGGTCACCGGTGTACATGAATGCCGTCATGTCGGAGCAGCGCGCGGCTTGCTGCATATTGTGCGTCACAATGACGATAGTGTACGCCGACTTGAGTTCCAGCAATAGTTCCTCGATGCGCGCGGTCGAGATCGGATCGAGCGCCGAGCACGGCTCGTCCATCAGCAGCACCTCGGGCTGAACGGCCAGCGCTCGCGCCACGCACAGACGCTGCTGTTGCCCGCCCGACAAGCTGCCGCCGGGACGCCGCAGGCGGTCCTTCACCTCTTCCCAAAGCGCCGCCTGGCGCAGGCTTCGCTCGATCACCTGGTCGCGCTCGGCGCGGCCGACCTGGACCCCGTTCAGCGTCAACCCGGCGGCGACGTTGTCTTCTATCGACATGGTTGGAAACGGCGTCGGCTTCTGGAAGACCATCCCGATTCGTCGCCGCACTTGCACCGGATCAACTTCGTCGCCGTAGATATTGTTCCCGTCGAGGATCACCTCGCCGGTCGCGGTCGCGCCGGGCACGACCTCATGCATCCGGTTGAGGCATCGGACCAGCGTCGACTTGCCGCATCCCGACGGTCCGATGATCGCGGCGATACGATCTTCCTCGAAGGACAGGCTGACGTCTTTGAGCGCGCGATTCTTGTGGAAGTACGCGTTGAGATTTTTGACGACCAGCTTTTCAGCCATGACTACCTTGGCGCTTTCGCCGCCCCGCCCGTCACCCATCGCACTCCCAACTCGAGCGCGAGAATTATCCCCGTCAGCACCAACGCGCCCGCCCACGCCTGCCGCTGCCAGTCGGCAAAGGGCGAGATGGCATAAGTGTAAACCTGGACCGTCAACGTGTTGATCGGATGGAACAGAGAAGTGGACCAGAACCGGTTGCCGAACGCCGTGAATAGCAGCGGCGCCGTCTCGCCCGACACGCGCGCCACCGCCAGGATTACTCCGGTGGTGATTCCCGATAGCGCCGTGCGCGCGACCACCGACAACATCGTGCGCCAATTCGGCACGCCCAGCGCCAGCGAAGCCTCGCGCAATTCGGGCGGCACCAGCAGCACCATCTCTTCGGTCGTGCGCGTGACCAGCGGAATCATGATCGCCGCGAGCGCCACTGAGCCGGCCAGCGTCGAGAAACCGCCGAACGGCCGCACGATCACCGCGTAGGCAAAAATCCCCACCACGATCGACGGCACACCCATCAGGACGTCCGCCGAGAATCGCACCCAGTTGGTGAACTGGCTCGCGCGATTGGCCGCGAGATAGAGACCCGCGCCCACTCCTATCGGCACTCCAATCAAGCACGCGATTCCGACCACCTCCAGCGTGCCGACGATCGCATTGGCCATCCCGCCGCCCTTTTCCCCGACCGGCGCCGGCATGTGCGTGAAGAACGCCCAGTTCAGACTCGCGAAGCCCTTGGTGAGCAGATAGCCCAACACCAGGAACAGCGGGATCAGCGTTACGATAGTCGCGCCGACAGTAATCGCCATCATCGCGTCGCTCTTGAACTTGCGATAGCGATAGCTGGTCTCGCCGTGAAGAGTTGTGACGCCGGCCGCCATTACTTGCCCGTCTCCCGATAGCGCCGCTGCTGCACGCCGAGCACCAGCGCGCGCGCCACCACGTTAAGCACGATTCCGAGAATCAGCAGCACCAGTCCAAGCTCGATTAGCGCGGCGACGTATAGATCGGAGGTGGCTTCCGCGAACTCGTTGGCGATCACGCTGGCAAGCGTCGCGGCCGGCTTGAACAGCGACGTGGAGATCTCCGCCGAGTTGCCGATTACCATCGCCACCGCGATCGTCTCGCCGAGCGCGCGGCCCAGGCCCAGGATGATCGCGCCGATCACGCCCGTCATGCCGTACGGAATCACCGCCGTCCGCACCATCTCCCACTTGGTGGCGCCGAGCGCGAGCGCGGCCTCCCGCTGGGTGTGCGGAACGACGCGAAAGACGTCGGTGCACACCGACGAAATGTACGGAACGATCATGATCGCGAGAATGACGCCCGCTGATAGCATCCCGACCGCCACCTTCGGCCCCTGGAAGAACGGCAGCCAGCCGAAATAATGCCCCAGCGGCGGCTCGATGTAGTCGCGAATCCACGGACCCATCACGAACACCGCCCACAGGCCGTACACGACGCTGGGAATCGCGGCGAGCAGATCGACCAGGAAGCCCAGCCGATGGCTCAGCCAGTCGGGCGCCATCTCGCTCAGGCATAGCGCAACGCCGAGACTTAGCGGCACCGCGACCACCAGCGCGATGAACGACGAAACGAAGGTCCCGTAGATGAACGGCAACGCGCCGTATTGATCGTTGACGGGATCCCAGTCTGTGGTGACGAAGAAATGCAGCCCGAACGCGCGAATCGCCGGAAAGCTGTCGACGATCAGCGCAACTGCAAGTCCGAACAGCAGCGCAAGAATCGACAGTGCAAGAACAAATGTCGCGGTGTTGAAAATTCGGTCGCCGAAGAGGCGCACATGCACCGGCGCCATCGTGCGCTCGCGCCGGACTGCCGCGATACTGTCGGCCATCGAACCTTCTAATTCGGACAAGCGCCCTCTTCCTACAGAATTTTTTACTGCACTCACGTCGGGAGCCGGCCAACACGTCAAGGCCGGGCTGTCCGTCGCCATTAATCATACGCACCGATTGTTGCGGGAATGTTACGGAATCGCAGTGAATCCGCGAATTTACGGCGAAATCGCAGTAAAACGTCGCCTCTCTCGGGTTGCATCGGGGCTGGCCGATCCGCTCCAATCCACACCGTACGCATCAACTCGGGGTGGAACCTTGCAGCTATGCGACTGAGAGGGGACGAATGTCAGAGATCCACAAATTCTTCATCGGGATTTTCGCGTTCGAGGGTCGCGGGCTTGAAGAGCCGGTTAGCCTCGAGCCCAAGGCGGTCTATACGGTGCCGCCCGACAAGCGCGCACAATTCATCTACGGGCGGATCGGCAACCCGACGACGGAATTTCTCTATGTAGCCCTCCAGCGCGATAGCATATCGATTCGTTTGTTCCCGTGCGGTCCGAAGAGCGGGATCCACGTGCCGCTTGCGATCATCGATGACTGCCTGCCCGGCAGCCTGATCGAGCTGAGGGTCGGGGCGCCCGAGGGGCTCGCGGCCAAGGTGATGATCGACGTCGGCTGGGTGGAGTTCGAATGATGAGCACCAAACGCAACTTGGTCGTCATCGGCAACGGCATGGCGGGCGCGCGGACGGTCGAGGAGATTCTCGCGCGCGGCGGCGCCGAGATGTTCAACATCGCGATGTTCGGCGGCGAACCGTTCGGCAACTACAACCGCATCCTGCTATCCTCGGTACTCGACGGCTCGCGTCAGGCGGGCGAAATCCTTCTCAACCCTCTCCAGTGGTACGAGGAAAACGCTATCCGCCTGCATGCGGGCGTGTATGCCGCGCGCATCTTGCGCTTCGCCCGCCGCGTGATCGGCGCCGACGGATCGGAAGAGCCTTACGACCGTTTGATTATCGCAACCGGCAGCCGGCCCTATATCCCGCCGCTCGCCGGGTTGACGCTGGCGGACGGCGACATGAAGCCGGGCGTGTTCGGCTTTCGCAGCCTCGACGACTGCCGCCGTATGGCCGACTACGCGAGCGGGAAGAAGCGCGCGGCAGTAATCGGTGGCGGTCTTCTCGGTCTCGAATGCGCGCACGGATTGCACAGTCTCGGCCTCGACGTCGACGTCGTCCATCGCTCGACCCATCTGATGAATCAACAACTAGACCCAGCCGCCGGCGCGATCCTCGGATCGCTGGTTGAGAAAAAAGGCCTCCGCGTGCATCTCGGGGCGGACACGCTTGAGGTCCTCGGCGACGAGCGCGTCACGGGACTCAAGTTCAAGAACGGCGAGACCCTCGAATGCGACCTGGTGGTCTTCGCCACCGGAATCAAGCCCAATGCCGAAATCGCCACGCAATGTGGGCTCACTGTCGAGCGCGCGATCGTGGTCAACGACCAGATGCAGAGTCATGATGATCCGCGCATCTACGCTGTCGGCGAATGCATCCAACATCGCGGACGGACCTACGGCCTGGTCGCGCCCGTGTGGCAGCAGGCGAAGGTGCTCGCCGACCATATCACCGGTATCGATCGCAAGGCCGCTTACCACGGCTCCAGGACTGCCACGCGGCTTAAGGTGATAGGCGTCGAGCTGACCTCGATGGGATTGATCGAGCCCGGTCTGGAGAGCGACGAGGTGGTCCAGTTCACGGAACCGCGCCGCGGGACCTACAAGAAGGCGATCATCCGCGACGGTCGTCTGGTGGGCGGCATCCTGATGGGTGATATGAGCAAGGCCGCCGCGCTGCTCCATGCCTTCGACAGCAACGGCGCGATTCCCGAGGAGCGAATCAATCTGCTCTTCGACATCGGCGGCGGTCCGCCGAAACGGGTTACGCTCGAGCAGATCCCGCTCGACGCGCAAATCTGCAACTGCCAAAGCGTCACCAAGGGCGCGCTCATGGATTGCGTCAAGCGCGGGATACGCACGTTCGAGGCCGTCGCGCAGGCAACCCGCGCCGGCACAGCGTGCGGGTCATGCGAGTCCATGGTGCGCGAAGTCGTCGAGTGGGCCTGCGGAGGTCAGCCCGCCGACGGAGCGGAAGATGCGCCCCTGCCGGGCTCGGACGGCGAGCATGAGTTACAGGCCCGGTACGGAAAAAGCCTGCAGGCTTCGGCCTTCTACAAGCGCCAGGTACTCGATCATCTCAACTCCGCGATGCAGGCTTTCATCGCACGCCAGGAGATGGTGTTCGTCGGAACCGCTGACGCGAAGGGACACGCCGACGCCTCGTTTCGCGCCGGCCATCCGAACTTCGTCAAGGTGATCGACGAGCGAACCATCGCGTATCCCGAATTTCATGGCAACGGCGTGATGTCGAGCATGGGAAACATCTCCGAGAATCCGCACATCGGTCTCATCTTTATCGATTTCACGAAAGACCGGATCGGCCTGCATGTGAACGGCACAGCGCGGATTGTCGAGCACGAAGATTTCGTCCGGCTGATGAAAGATCATCCGGGCGGAGAAATTGTGTGGCAGGATCCGATCCTAACGAGCATCATGAACAGCGGCGCCGGAATTCTCGAACGCTGGATGATGGTCACGGTCGACGAAGCCTTCATACATTGTTCCAAGCACATTCCTCTAATGAAAAAGGTTGAACTCGACCGCGAGTGGGGAACCGACGACGCAAAGGCCAAGGGCGGAGACTACTTCGGCGCCGCCAGCGGCCAGAAGTAACTCTTAGTACTGGGTGCAGGGGTCAC
>JBAWCX010000105.1:0-6919 GCA_049590495.1 Binatus sp. (SeqCode) | reverse complement strand
CATGACGCTCCGCCGCCTGCGACATCGGAGTAGCAGGCCAGGTAGAAGTGGTTCCAGATTCCGTCGGCGGCGAACAACGACACGTCGGGGGTGTCGCGCACACCGTCGGCCGGGTTGCCAAACACGGATTGCCAGTCCGGCTTGTGGTATCCGGCGCAACTACCGCTGACGACGCCATTGGTAGACGGCGTGCCCGTTGCGCATCCGCTCGGGCCGCCGCTGCCGCCAACTACGAACAGGCCCTGATCGCTGTTGCATAGACCCGACGAACCGTACGTTGTGGGATAGTCGAGATACTTTGCGATCAGTCCACTCGCGCACGAGTCGTTCCACGGAATTTCCGGAATATAGGAAAGCGCCGAGCCGTAGCCCGCCCCGTTCGAGCCACTCCAATAGGTGCTGTTGTCGCCCTCATAGCTATCTTCGAAATCGGTGCCGCCGATCGACACGTTATATGGCGTGGAAGTGAATCCGCTGACTGTTATGCCCTGGGCCGCGTAGGTGGCGCCGGCGTCGGAGCTGGCCGCGCCCTCATCGCCGGCCGACACGAACACCGACACGCCTGCGGCGACCGCCTGCTGATACAACGAATTGATGAACGCGTTTTGCGTCGCGCCGAGCTGCGCCTCCGACTCGCCATAGCTGATGCTCATGACCGCCGGCGGCATTCCTGATCCATTGAGCAGGTTTTCCATCCCGATAAAGCCGCCGAACGTCGTTTGAGTGTCGGCGCATGAGACCACTTCGATCGCGGCGCTGGGCGCGGCCGCCGTCGACCATTCCGCATCGATAGCTGCCTCACCGTCGGCGCCAACGACGATACCTGGGTCGGCGCAATTGCCGGGATGAACCTGGCTGAGCGAGCCTTCCGGGTAGGCGCTCGCGAGTCCGAGCACGCTGCGGAAGGTCGTCCAATCCTGGTCGTACGGCTGCCTCGAAGTCTTGTAAAGATCGGTGTCCTCGATCACCGCGATCGTTTGTCCTTGTCCGGAATAACCCGCCGCAAAAACAGGGTTCAGGTTGTAAATAGTGGCGAGGTCGGCGGGGACCACAGTGAAGCAATCCGGGTTGCCGGTGACCCCGGATTGGCAGCTTGAATTGGAGAAGGTGTATGCGGCCCGCGGCTTGTTCATCGCGCGCGGTCTGAAGTCGTTCAGCGAGACCACGCCCATCACAGCTGGGGCCACCGCCGCCGGAATGCGCGGGTCGCTCATGTTGGCGGTATGCGCCTTGCCGTTCACCTCGAGACTGTGAATCGCGGTATGGAAGGCCGCACTCACCTGGCCGGCGGTGCCCGAAAAATCGATCACGATGCCGTTGGGATAGACGCGGTTGACGGCGAAGCCGTGCGACTTGAGCCAATTTGAAATCGCGGTCAGGTCTTCCGAGGCCAATCCGTATCTCGCGCCGAATTCATCCGCGGTCAGCCAGTGATGGTAGTTTGGCGACTTGGGGTCCTCGACTTCTGCGAGGTATTTGTCGAGTGCATCCTCCTGCTCGGGAGCGCGCCGCAACTGGAGCAGCATGTGCTCCATCGGGAGGTCGGCGGCAACCGCCCCGCGATCATTGGCCGCCGTCGCCTCGGGACGCGTATTGCCCGCGAGCGTGACCAGGCTGCTATCGCTGATCGTCCCTGCAATCAGAGCCCGCGGTTGCGATACCGCCCCCGCGATCTGCCGGTAACCCGCGAGCGCTGCCAGGAAGATCGCACAGCACAACAAAGTTTTCTTCAAGGTATTCTTCCAGCGAGGCGGTCTTGTGCACGCAGAGGATTCCGCCATCCGAGTACGGCTCACTGATGCCCGCGCGAGTGGGCTCGCGCCTCGCGCGCGTCTGCCGACGTAAAGAGCATCTCAAAGAATATACGCCCTGCGCCGCAAAACGGTACGCACGCCTTCCGATCCATAACGAACGTTTAGGTGTCAGGGCAGTTGCGCCGCCCCCGATGGCTCATCTCCTACTCATTTTCCGTTACCCTGCAGCTGGATCAACTGGTTCCCATTTGAGGCGTTGTCAAAGATGGTTATCCTGGAGGACGCCGGACCCTGCGAAGCTGGAGTGAATTCCACGAATATCTTGCACTTTTTCTTTGGGAAGATCTGAGCAGGGCAGGTTGATTCACCTGCAAACTCCTGCGGGTTAGTTATAGTCGCTGGGCTAGTGAACGTGATCGGCGATCCGGTCTTGGCAGTATTGCTGATAGTGAACGTTTGCTTTTTGACCTTGCCCAGTTTCACGGTGCCGAAATTCTTAAAAGGCGGTGTGACCTTCAGGAACCCGGCAACCGAAGTTGGCGTGGATGTGGGCGTCGGCGTGACGGTTGCGGTCGCAGTCGCTGTGGCAGTTGCAGTCGGCGTTGCGGTGGAAGTTGCCGACGTCAGGGTTGCAGTGGGAGTTGCCGTCGGAGTCGCGCCGCCCGTGGCGGTTGCGGTCGGAGTCGCCGTCGCCGTCGGAGTGGGAGAGGGGGAGGCCGCGAACGCGTTGACGAACGTGTTTATGTCCACCGTGCCCCAGCCGGTTACTAAATCGTAGCCGGGGTTGGCTGAGAATCCCGTGACGGTTACATCGTCCGCATTGATGAAGGTGTTATTTCCAGTGAGTACGTCGCGAAATCCGCTTCCGGCCAAATTCTGATTGGCGAGCTGATAGATCCGTGGATTCAGGCTGCCCAGCCGCGCACCGGTCTTCTGTTGGATTAGCCGAGAGATTCCGGCCCATACGGGCGCGGCCAGGCTGGTTCCTCCGATTTGCTCGCCGATCGCGTTATCGCTTGGCGGATCGGTTGAGTCGTCATCGGCGACTATGAGAACGCCCGGATTCATGGCACTCGCGATCATTGCGACGTCTGGAACGTCGCGCACGCCGTCGTTCGGCACGCCCTCACCGGTTTGAAACCCAGGCTTGGTGGTGAAAGCCTGGCTTTGACCGCCGCCGGTCGTCTCATTCATTCCGGCGTCGGCCAAGGTATTGTCGTTCCACGCGGACTCGGCAACAAACCCCACGTCATTGCCGTTCATATCGAAGTTCGGAGTGAATCCCGTGCCCCCAACCGAAGTTGTAAGGGGGTTGGCGGAAAGTTCGTTGATGTTCGGCACGCCCAGATCGCAGTTATCAACTCCATCGTCGCCGGCTGAAACAAAGACCGACTGTCCAAACATTTGCGCCTTCGTGAAAATCGTCTCCATGGTGCTTGTATAGAAGGATGCTGGCTGGCCGCAGTCCTTGTAACTGATGTTGATCGCGCCGCATTTGTTTTGATTCACTGCGGCGCCGATCGCGTCCTGAAGGTTCTGCTCGAAGGTAAACGCATTTGGATTGGCGACGTACAGAATTATCGGATCGCCCGGCGCAACCGAATGCGACCATTCAATGTCCAGGTATGCCTCGCCGTCGGGGCCCATGACCACTCCCGGATCCCCTTCAGAACTGGTGTCAATAGTGAGATTTACCGGCGCCAGGCTAAATCCAAGTGCGCTGGGATCGCTTGTGAATATACTGACGATATCGGTGAAAATGTTGCCGTCGGCGAAGATCGCGATACAGTCGTTGCTCGGGGCGCCGGTGTCGCCCGAGTTCAGCAGCGCATTCTCATCATAAAAAGTATAGAAGTCGGCCGGCGCAAAGGTGTCGCCCATGCCGTCTATGTTTACCAGATTGTAGGCCGGCGAAAGTCCGGAATTGAGCTTTGCGCCAGGTTGGGGAGTCTTCGAGGGTTTTGTTAACGGCAGCCCGTGAATCCTGTTCGGCTTGAGCACCGGCTCAAGTCTGCCCAGGTTCTGCAAGCCCGTTATTTCTCCGACCATGCCGGCGAAGGTGGCGGGCAGCTGCGGCTCCGTCGTGTTGGCATACTGGGAGCCATCGCGGAAGGTCATCATGTTCGTTTTGAAGGCCTTCTCAACCGTCGCGACAGTCCCGCTGAATTTGATCACGCCTTCCTGCCGCGATCCGCCGGTGATCCGAAATCCACTCGATTTGAGCCAGTCCGCCAGCGCATCGAAATCCTGCTCGGTGGGTCCGAATCGACGGGTGTATTCATTGGGAGTCAGCCATTTGTGGTATTGCGGAGAGCTGGGATCTTGCTGCGCTGCAATCAGCGCGTTCACCTCCGCCTGGTTCCTTGGCACAAATTGAATTGCCAGGTTCAGCACCTTGGCAGAATCGGCATGCCCGACCGGGCTGAGCCGACTCGCCGCCGGCGCGATATTGCCATGTAGGGAAACCGATTGCGCAAACGCCGGCGGCGTCATCACGAGCATTGCGGCCAGGAGCGCGAGCGTGCTCGCGACGCACAGGTTCGTTTCGCGAGTACGACTCGCACCACGGACTTTCAACAATTTCATTCAGTCTCCCCCGAAGCCGGCGAGCGAGGGTTCGCGCCTCGCACACGGTCGCAAAACGTAGAAAGTACATCGGGGATGTTACACTTTAGCGACGCTTGATTGAACATCAAAAGACGCCATCCCAAACCCCTAAACGCTCTTAAACCCGCCCCGTCCGCCCATCCCCCAACCCCTGTCATCGACGCACCTTCTTAGTACTGGGTGCAGGGGTCACCCCTGCCCAAGGAAGCGTGAAACCCACGGTGGGTTTCACATTAAAACGGTGGATTTCACATTAAATTAGACGCACCCCTGCCGCGATAGCCTTAGCGAGTACATCCGCATCGTGCCGTAATGCTTGGCGGCCGGAACCTGGCCTACGTATTCGCAGACGAATTGCGTCAGTCCGCTGGCCGCCAGCACTGCGGCGAAAGCCTCGGTCACGTACACCGCGCCTTCCGGCGTGACCGGTTCGATTCGCGCCGCGCGGCTCACGTGTGCGCCGATAAAGTTGCTGCGCTTGAGCACCGGATCGCGCAGATGAAACACCGGCCCCAAATGACCGCCCAACCTCAGCGCCACGTATTCCGGCAAGCCATGCTCGGCCGGCACGAAGGTCGCCATTTCATCCTGCAACTCGGTGGCGCACTTCGCCGCCGTCTCGACGTCCTTCGTCACGACATACAACCCGTCGCCCCAGGTATTGCGAAACAGAATCCCGCGCCGGTTGCGGTCGAGCACGCGCGCGAAGCGGCCAAGCATCTCGCGCACGAAAATAGGCAGTTGCGCTTCGCGCAGCGTGCTGAATCCTTTCACGTCGCCAAACAGCATTGAGCGTATCGCGCGCCCGCCTTTCGCGGATGGTTTCTTTTTGATGACCTGTCGAGGTAATCGCTTCCTGACCTGCGATTGCGCCGGGTCCTCGCGCGGATCGACGATCTCGCAAGGAAGCCCGCGCGCACGCCAGAAAGCAACGTCCGCCGCCACCCCCGCGGTCGGCTCGATGCCGCCCACTGCGCCACCATCCCAAACTGCGACCTGCCGCAGCGAGGCGTCGAGAAATCGCGACCTCAGTATCGCCAGCCCCATCGCAATCCGGCTCGCATATCCAAACAGGCTGTCATCGCCCAGGTACTCGTCGGTCGTGGCATAGGTGATCGCCTTGGCCGCACGCACGCATTCATCGAAACGCGCGAGCCATCGCTCGCCGCTCGGCGCCACTGAAACTCGCTTGAACTCGTCGATATCAAACGGCATCGCGACGTTCAGTTCGGCGCCGCGGCTGAGCAGTTCCTCCGCGAACACGATGTCTCCGCCGGCTGCGAGCGATCCGTAGCCGAAGCCGACTCCATTTCGATCCAGTATCGCGGCGATCCGATTGCGCACGGACGCCTCAGCCGACTCGGGAAAGCGGGGACCACTCATATGTCCCGAGAAATGAATCACGCCGGGTGGTGTGAGCGGCTCCAGAATCGACGGTGAGATTCCGCGCGCGTCACAAACCAGGCGCAGTTGATGGCGCGTCGTCGCAATCGAGGAGAAATCGCGGCCGGTGGCAAGCGACGCGGCGCGCAACGCGGTCCTGGCGCCATCGAGGTCGCCGACTATCAGCGATGCTTCCGCCTCGGTGGCGCGGGCGAAGTATTCTTCCCGGCTTCCGTCCGCATGGCCGTCGGCAACGACGTTCAGCACTTCGCGAGCGAGCGACTCCGCTCTCGGCAAATCACCGGCTAACAGCGTCAAGGTGGCAGCGTTGATTCCGGGATAGTATCCGCCGGTGCGCCGGAAGATCGCTTCGTAGCGGCTCGCAGCGACGGTGAGCAGCTTGCTCCGCCGCAATCCGGTTTCCCGCAGGGCCTCGTCCTTGGCAATTCGCGCATCGAGCGCGGCGACATCCGTCAGGAAAGCATCGGCCGGCCGATCGGCGATCAAATCGCCGAGCTTGAACCTGTCGTAGCGGATGCGCGCCTGCCGAGTCGCCCCGGCCCTCGCAAGCGCAAGCACGGCGCTGTATTGGAGCGCAGAGTCATCGGGAAAGTCCGCAAGCCCCCGCTCCGCCAGGTCAAACGCCTGAAGCACTTCGCCCCGCGCATTAGCGTCACGGATTTCAGATATCCACTCGCCAACGGATTTCGCAGGGTCGGTCGATTTCGAGTCGCTTTCGTCTGGCACTTAAGGCTTACGGTCCAATTTTGTAGCCGGCAACCTTGCCGCGGGGGCCAATAGAAATCTCAATATGGTGTTCGCCTGCGGCAAAGGTTCCGAGATAGTTGTATCTCGTCCCTCCATTCTCCGGGCTGCTTCCTTGGAAGACCATCGCCCCAAGGTCTCCGAGCGCGCCGAATCTATTCATCACATCCGGCATCTGGGAGCGGAACACTTCGTTCATGTCTTTCGTGAATAAAGGCCTTTCAATCTTGCCCTGTCGAACCTGGCTGAAAATCTTCCTGACCAGGGCGGAAACCGACGGGTCCTCAGCCGACGGAAAGAAGGATTCAAAGGCCTGCCGAACGATCTGTGCCGGTTGCCCCTCGAAGTCTTTGCCGTTGCTGAGTATGACGATCGCGAGTCGATCGTCGGGGAAGATGGCGTTCATGCAG
>JBAWCX010000104.1:0-9927 GCA_049590495.1 Binatus sp. (SeqCode) | reverse complement strand
AGATTTCCTTGAAGCGTCCGCCCTGCGTCGACACGAACGCGAGCTTGGAATCGAACGGCCCCTTCTGCCCGGTCGCCGCTTCCAGGATAGCGTCGGCGAATCGGCGCGCCATCCGCGGCACGTCGCTCGCGTCGCCGGTGTAGTTCTTGCCCATCATGCGCCGAGCCGACGCCACGTCGTAAAGATACGCCGTCAGCTTCACAGGACCATTGCCAGAGACCGAACCCTTGACGACAAAGTCCGCGTTGATCGATCGCCAGTCGGCGAAGTTAAACTGCCCCAGCTCGAATCCGGACGTTTGCGGATCCTCGATATACGCGTGCGGATCGATAATTCTGAAGTAGCCCGAGAGCTCGAGGTCGCGCCTGAGCGTGCTGACGAACGAGCTGCCGACATGATGGTCGTCGTCGCCGCCCAGATTCTTCAGCCCCGACACCGCGATCGTCGAAAGCTGGCCACCCGGCCCCTCGATCCTCATCGTGATTGGTCCGCCACCGGCGCCTTGCGCGGCGGCCGGGCCCGATGACAGCGCGAAAGCGATCGCACACGCGATCGCGCATGCGTACATCGCCCGCTTCATACTTTCCGCGCCGCCCGCGTCTCGAAACGAACTGCACCTACCAGTGTCATCCGCACCTCCCGCAACCTGCCCACCTCAGGACTTGAGTTCGCCGAGCTGAAACACGGCTTTGATTCCGGCCGAAAACTGGTCGCGAAACTTTTCCGGCGGCGCGGGAAACGGCGCGGCCCGCCGAATCGCGCGAATCACCGAGTCATCGAAGGCCCCGTCATTCGAACTCGTGCCAATCTTCAACCCGGTCAGCGTACCGTCGGGGCCGATCGCGAAATCCACCGTCGCCGTCAGATCGTTCGATCCGCCGGTAAACGTCCACGCCTTCTTTATTTGGTCCTGCACAGTCTTATAGTACAGCAGAAATTCCGGGTCCTGTAGAATCCCCGCGCTGCCCTCGCCCGGACCGACTCCGTAGCCGCCGCCTTCACTGGGCTTGCTCGCGAGCACCGGCCCTCCGCCGGCCGGGCCCGTGGAATTGTCGTCGGGCATGTCTGAATCGTCGTCATCTTCATCTTCAGGCGGCGGATTCTTCGCGAGTTCCCTGACGCGGTCAGCGAGCAACTGGCGTTTTATTTTCGCCATTCGCTCTGCCACGCTCGGCGTCGACGCGATCTTCGCCACCGTCGATCCGGCCTTGGGCCGATTGCGCGACGCCTTGTTGGGCGTGGGCTTTGGCGTCGCGTGCTTGGTCGGCTGATGAGTAGGCTCCGGCGTGGGCTCGACGGTGGGCTCGGCCGTATCTTCGATGGGCGGCTCGAGGGCCGGCGCCGGCTCGGCCGTCGGCTCGGGCAACGGCTCCGGCGTCGCCTCAATAGTAGGCGTGGGAGTCGCCGTCGGGGTCGCGGCCGGCGCTTCGGTCGGCTTCACATTTATTTTGAGCGCGTTCTTATCGGTCTCGTTGAGCGCGAGTTCCGTTTTCGACGGCTCGGTCTTGACCTTCGCTTCCTCGGGCTTGGCCGCCGTCTCCTTCGATTTTTCAGCCTGATGCCGATTGATCCGCGGCAGATGCGTCCCTAAATCGCCGGCTGGAATGTTATCCACGATTTTCACCGTGTATGCGGGCGGTGCGGCTTCGGCTGGATGCAAAAATCGCGGCGCGATAAAAAACACCAGCGCGAAAATCGCCGCATGTCCCAGCGCGGAGACGAAAATCGCCGCGAAATATCCCAGTCGCGACGGCTGGTCATCACCGTTATGGTCTCGCGATGCCACGCTCAACGCTCACTTCGCGTCGGCACTTGCACCCGCGGCGGTGCCGCCCGCCGGCATCTCCGTCACCATCCCGACGTTTTCGATTCCCGCCGCCTTGATCGCCGCCATCGTGCGGATCACCTCGCCGTACGGCACCTGGTCGTCGGCGCGGATGAAGACCTCGCGGTCGGGGCGCTCCTGGCCAATCGCCTTCAGCTTGCTCGCCAAGTCATCGGCCGAGAGTTTCGTGTCGTTGAGATAAATCTGCTTGTCGCGCGTGATCGACACGACGAACTGCTCATCCTTGCCGGGCAGCGCCTCGGCCTTGACGCTGGGCAGCGTGACCTCGACGCCCTGCTGAATAATCGGCGCCGTCACCATGAAGATGACGAGCAACACCAGCATCACGTCCACCAGCGGCGTGACGTTTATCTGCGAGACCATCTGCCCGCGCTGTCCTGAATCCATTGCCATGGGATAGTGCCTTACGAGAGGAAATGACGTTCGGCGATATTCAAAAATTCGGCAGTGAAGTTATCCATCTCGGTCGCCAGCACTCGTATTCGCGCGGTGAAGTAGTTGTAGAACATCTGCGAAGGTATCGCGGCGACCAGGCCGACCGCGGTCGTGATCAGCGCCTCGGCAATTCCCGGCGCCACCGCCTGGATACTCGACGTATGCGACGCTGACAGCCCGAGGAACGCCGTCATTATTCCCCACACCGTGCCGAACAGTCCGATGAATGGGGCCGACGAGCCGGTGGTCGCGAGGAACGTGATTCCCGATTCGAGCTTGGTCAGCTCGACGTTTTCCTGGCGTTTCATCGCGCGCATCACATTGGCGATTCCGCCGAGGTCGGTCGAGAAGCCGCTGTCCGATCCAACCGCCTGGCGTTTGGCGCGCGTGAGCTGCAGCAATTCCTGGTAGCCGGCGCGGAAAACCTGCGAGACCGGGCTGTCCTTGAGGCCGACGCTGGCGGTATGAATCGCGGCCAGATTTTTCGACTCCCAGAAAATCGCGATAAACTTTTCGGACTGGCGGCGCGCCCGCGAAATCTGGATCAGTTTGTAAAGGATTATCCCCCAACTGCCGACCGAAAAAGCCACCAGCAGCCACAGCACGAATGCGACCACTGGCCCGGTGCCCAGCACCAGTTGCACCACCCCCAATCCGCCTGCACCGCTCACCTGATGGAGCATAAAACCGCCATGAGACCCAAGAATCGATTCATTATAAGGGTATCAACCAGCCCAAAACCAGCCGCTGACGATGGCCTCCAGGTTTGAGAGGATGAAGTTATGGCGCAACCAACAGATGTCGAACGCTATCGGGAAAACTGGCAGGACGAGGTTGACAGCGCTGCCGAGTACCGGGCGATGGCCGGGAGCGAGCCCGATCCCAAGATCGCCAAGGTCTACTCCAACCTCGCGCGGATGGAGGAAGCTCACATCGCGTTTTGGGAAGAGCGGTTGCGCTCCGCTGGAGAGACCGTCGGCGAACGGCGGCCGTCGTGGCGCAGCCGCGTCGTCGCCTGGATCGCCCGGCGACTCGGCGCCGATGCGGTCCTCTCGACGATCGCCGCGAAGGAGGCTGCCGACCGCAACGTATATGTGAAACAGCCCGAGACCAGCGGCACCCGGATGAGCTCGCAGGAGCAGTGGCATACGCGGGTTCTGGGTCAACTGCTGCGCACGCAGCCTCAGGGGTTGAGCGGAAACTTTCTGGGCAGACTCGAGGGCAGGCATCGCGCAGTCGGCGGCAATGCCCTGCGCGCCGCGGTGCTGGGCGCGAATGACGGCCTCTGCTCGAATCTCAGCCTCGTAATGGGCGTGGCGGGCGCATCGATCAATCGTCACGGCATACTAATCACCGGCCTCGCCGGCCTAATCGCGGGCGCCTGCTCGATGGCGTTGGGAGAATGGGTTTCAGTGACCAGCGCGCGAGAGCTGGCCGAGCGGGAGATTCGGATCGAATCGAGTGAGCTGCAGGAAGATCCCAAAGGCGAAGGCGAGGAGTTGCAGCTGATCTATGAATCGAAAGGACTGAGCGCAATTGAAGCGAAGCGCGTGGTCGATCAAATGCTCTCGGACAAGACTGCAACGCTCGACGCGCTGGCACGCGAAGAACTGGGAATCGATCCCAATGAGTTGGGCGGCTCCGCCAACGAGGCCGCCCTGGCGTCGTTCATGCTCTTCGCACTGGGCGCGATAGTCCCGATTCTCCCGTTTCTGGTCACTGCGGGACGTGTCGCGGTTATCGCGAGCGTCGGACTGAGCGGTCTCGCCTTGTTCGCAATTGGCGCCGCGATAACGATCTTTACCGGGGCGAGCGTCTGGCGCTCCGGCGGCCGGCAACTCGCGCTCGGCCTCGGCGCCGCCGCAGTGACTTTCGTTATTGGCCGGGTCGTCGGGACGGCGCTGACCTGAGGCGGCGCGATTAAACGGTAGCGCCCGCGGCGAGCACGATCGCCGACCACGCGCAGCCTAGCGCCCAGCCGCTGATGACATCCGTCGGCCAGTGCACTCCTAGATACACCCGCGACACACCAATCAGGAGCGGCGCTGCGAGACCTATCGCATAGGTCAAGGTCCTGACACCCATCCTCGTCTCACTGCGGGCAAACATACGTGCGAGAGTCAGGTAAACCGCCGCAGACTCATTGGCGTGACCGGAAGGAAAAGACGAACCGGTTGCCGAGACGGCCCAATACAACGAAGCTGGTCGAGCTCGGGCGACCGCCAGCTTGACTAGATGGTCGAGCGATACGGCGCCAAACATGACGAGAGCGAGAACCAGTAGCGGTCTCCAACTTCGGGTCAACCGCGCCAGTATCGCGCCCCCAATGAGGAGAGTGATCGAAAGATATAGCGGGTTGCCTGCCGTGGTTAGAGCTTTCATCACGCTGGTCAGACCAGCGACCCGATGCGCGGCTGCGTATTCGATGATGGGGGCGTCAAACCGCGCCGTCACCAGGGGTCCGATCAACTTTCGTAGTAGACAGGCGAAGATAGTTAACGCTGCGAATCCACCGACGAGCGATAGAACCAAACCGGTTTTAGTTCCCAAGCGGGACATGGGAAGCTCTCGTTGGTCTCACTTGTGAAGACTTCGGGCCGCTTGTTTCTTCCAGACCACGTGTCCCGTAGTCGCGATGTCGATGTCGACTTGCTTCGCCGCAGTCAAAAATAGGAAGCTCGGGTCTTTGAGACCCCAAGCGACATATGGAACTGAAAATTGTGCTGTGGCAGTCAGGTTGTCTCCGAGGAGCTGACCTTGTGCCTTGAGAGCGACATCATGTCTCCCCCCGTGGAGCGTCAGCACCCCTTGCATCGTCGCTTGAAACTGACCTCCCCTCTTCAGTTCCAGAATAAAGTGCTGAGGGTCGAAAGTTATCTCTGGATACTTTTGAGCCTCGAGAATACTCTCTCGCATCTCATTGTCACGCGCGCCAAGGCCCGTGTCGCCGCTCCTGGCGTCTACGACGATGGAACCGCCAGCTTTGCCAGTAGCGGGGTCCGCGATGATGGTTCCTCGTTCAAGTTTGAAAGTTCCATGTGTCGTATGGAGCGAACTTTGGCAGCGGAACTCGACCACAGTTTTTGACGGGTCGAGTTCCAGCGTCCCGGAACGCAAGTCCGTCGCCCCGGCCCGATACGCAAAGGCCGCCATGGCGAGCACGAATGCGAACGCGCGAATGCTAGATGACATTAATGACGCGGCGCGCCATGCCCAAGGCTTCGGTCCAGAAACCAGTTGACGCATGCATCAAGTCGACGATCATTTCGTAGAGCGGCTGCGACGCGGATGATTCTTTTGCCTCTAACATAACTTTGAACACCTTCGATTTGGTCGAATCAGTGTGCAGGCACGGCGGGCTGCGAGGCCCATTTCACGAGCGCTTGCTTCTGGTCATCGGTGAGCCGCGCCGTGTGATCGAGCGCCGTGTAATCGCCCGGCGGCATCGAACCGTCGCTGACCGATTGCTCGATACTCTTCAGCGCTTCCGTTTTTTTCTGCGCATCGTAAGTCTGCCAATCGGAAAAATTCAGCACTCCGCGCGCGGAGTTGGCAGCTAGATACGTCGGCGAGACCGCCGCATACCAGGGCGCGCTGCCGCCAGTCGAATGGCACTGGTAACACGATTGCTCGAGGGTCGCGTTCACCTGCGGATCGGTACTAACTGCGTTCGTAGGACTCGTCTCGGGCGTGGCGGACTGCTGCGAGCTTGAACAGCCGGCAATCAAGAGAGCCAGGGCTAGAAGCCATCCTAGCGGAAGTGGAGTTCTCGACATCATCAAGCCTTCTACTCGTTGAGACTTACAAAACGGATAAGTCCTGCTCCTAGGAAGATCAGCCCGATGCCCATGGTTGCCGCTAACGGTCCTAGCGCCGCGGACGCAGGCTGGTTGCGAATCATCAGGTCGTTGAACGCCTGCATGGTCCAGGTCGTCGGCATCCAGCGGGCGAGTTCGCGCATCCATCCCGGCTCGAAGTCCAGCGGCCACCAGCATCCGCCGATTGCCGCCATCGCCATGCTGATGGTCACGCCCACTGACATCAGCGAGTCGTGCGCGGTTGCAATAGCGGCGACCACCAGTCCTAGAGCTGCAGCCGCGAAGGAGATCCCGACCGTCGGTATGATCAAGGCTAGAGGATTGCGCCCAAGCGAGATTCCGAACAGCGCCCATCCGACCGCGAATAGCAACACCATTTGCGCGATCCCGACGATGAACCGCGCGAATAATTTTCCCAGCAGCAGGCCAGTGAGCGGAGCGCCACTGACCTGGAGGCGCTTTAAGGTTCCCCCATCGCGCTCATCGAAGAGCGTCAGCGCGAGTCCCAGCATCATGCCGATCAGGAGAAACGTGACACCGAATCCGGGTACGTACTGATCGAAGGCGTTCACCGTCACCGCTGCGCCCTCGATCGCAGGTTTCTCGACGAATCCGATATCTCCTGGGAGCATGATCGCCTGAGCCTCTCCGAAGGACTCGATTTGCGATTGGGCCGCCGTTCTCGCTTGTTCGGTGATCCTTCGGCATAGCTCGTCGACACGAAGCTCGAGAGCGTTGATCTCGACTCGCCTGACGGGGTCGACGAATAGTATCAGCCGAGGCTGGCCGCCCGCGGCGACGGCGGCGCTCGTTCCCGCCGGAATTAACATCGCTATAGGAGTCCGATCGCGTCGGCTTACAACGCGTCGCGCTTCGTCGGGGTCGTCGAGCATCTCCAAAGTGACGCCGTGCTCCCTGCGCAAAGCCTCAATTATTCCCTGGGCTACTTTTCCGTGATCGAGGTCGACCAGGGGTAGCCGAAAAGAATTCGCCGCGCCACCGTACAGACTGCCGAGCGAGTATCCCGCGACGGTGATAATGATGACCGGCGCGAACAACAGCATGAACAGTACAATCGGATCCTTGACCAGGAGCCGCGCCTCGTTTTGCGTGGTTAGCCAGATTGCTCGAAGCATAGCGATACGCTCAGAGGACCTGGTCGCGCAGCGTGCGGCCCGTCAGCGCGATGAATGCGTCCGACAGATTCGGGCTGTGCAGGTTGAAATCGACGACGTTCACATCCAAGGTCCGAAGTCCGTGCAGCACTTCGGCGACCTGCGCGAAACTGTTCATCTCGAGGATTGCCTTGCCCTCGCTGACGGTGGTTCCTATTTCACGCACACCGGCAAGGCTGCCGAAGCGGCCATCCGGCAACTGCCCGCGATAGGTCAGCTCGATGCGGGGCCGGCGGCCTCCGAGCGAAATTATCTTCTCGAGGTCGCCCTCGGCGATCAGTTTGCCGCGATCGATCAGCAGCACGCGATCGCAAATCCGTTCCGCCTCTTCCATGTAGTGGGTGCTGTAAATTACGCCCGCGCCCGCATCGGCATAGTGCCGAATCCGCGCCAGCAACTGTTCGCGCGACTGAAGATCGACGCCGACCGTAGGTTCGTCCAGCAGCAATACGGGAGGACGATGGACAATCCCACATGCGAGGTTGAGCAGGCGCTTCATTCCTCCCGAGAACGCATGCATCGGATCGCCGGCGCGATCGCCGAGACCGACCTCCTCAAGCGCCCGCCGGCAATACTCCTTCGCATCGTCGCGCGCGAGCCCTTGCATGCGTGCGAAATGCCATACGTTCTGCGCCGCGCTAAGCGTGGGATACAGCGCGAGCGATTGCGGCACCAGCCCAAGCATCCGTCCCAGTCCAGTCGGGTCGCTCTTTCGCGGCTTACCATTGATAAGAACATGACCGCTATCGGGTTTAAGTAGAGTAGCCAGAATCGACAGCGTCGTGGTCTTGCCCGCGCCGTTGGGTCCGAGCAAGGCGACAATTTCACCTGGCCTTACTGCGAGGCTGACATTGTCAAGCGCAAGCAGCGCGCCGTAACTCTTCGAAATCCCGATCGCCCCGAGAAGTGGTGCCTTTGCCGGACTCATTGAAACATTACACCGCCGATACCATCATCCGCTCGGGGTTGACGACGAAGGTCTAATGCTGGGCGAGTGCGGCCGGAGCGATGACGACAGCGAGGGCTAAAACTGCGAAGACTTTCATTGCATCTCCCATGGAGAGTTTGACTACGAGAGTTGTTTTGGCGTCGCTCGATTTCAGTTGGCGAACGCCTGTGGAGCAACAGCGGCGGGCTGGGTGACACGCGTGAGCCTAGCCGTTACGCGCATCGCGCCGGGCCAGACCCTGAGGCAGAACGGCAGCACAGCGCGCGCGAGTGCGTTGTTCAAGCCGTGGTCGGCGGCCTCGGCAAGACGCATCTGGGGCAGCATTGCGGAGCGCAGTTTTGGCTGAAAGACCTGCGCCGGCTCCGCTGCAAGATACGCAGCGGCGGCACGGCGGGCAGTATGCAGCGCGATGGATATGCCGTCACCGGTGAACGAGGGGATGACGGCTGCCTGATCGCCAATGCAGTAGAGCCCATCCTCCGTTGTGCGACGGATAAAACCGTAGGGGATATGAGTGACGACGATCGGTTTGTCGAGCAGCGGCTCCGCACCGTCAAGCCGCATTGCGAGGTGGGGACAATCCTGCTGCATCTTCGCAAGGAGGCCCTCCCAGCGAAGACCCGCACTTGCAAAATACCACCGTTTCACCACCAAGCAGAAATTCGCAATGCCGTCTTCCACCGGTTGGATGCCGCCGTAGCCTCCGGAATAGAGCATCAACTCGGAGCCGTCCGCCAGGTCAGCGGTCTGGGCGGCAGACAACCGATAATACATCTTCAAGCCGATCCATTGGTGAGGGTCCTTCGGGCGACGGTGGCCGCGCAGATCGTGCTTGCCCGTGGCGAGAAAGGCGGTTGGAGCTTCGTATCTGGTGCCGTCGTCGAGCGTAACCTGCCAGAGGTTGGCGGTCGCGCGACGGAGCGACTGCACACTGCGACCGCGCTCGACGCGGACTCCGGCGGTGACAGCCTCGGCAATGAGCGTTGTATCGAGCGCCTTGCGCGTGAGCGAGGCCGCTCGAAAAGGTAGCGGAGCCTCCGCGGCGCGTCTGGCTGCGGCCAGGCGAACGTAATCGATGGGCACCGCGCCAAGAGAGGCCACGTCGATGCCAAGAGCATGCAGGTCTTCAAGGGCCTCACCGCTCAGGAATTCTCCGCAGACCTTATGGCGCGGCGTGGGCTCGCGTTCGATCAACGTGACCCTTCGTCCCTTTCGGGCGAGCGCGATGGCAGCGGCACAGCCTGCCACTCCACCACCGAGGACGAGAACTTCATCTTGCAAGGCATTGCTCCTGATTCACGGATGTTCCATCAATGTGTGGCTGGATTCCATATTTCTAAGTGTGGTGAGGATCGTTGGACAGCTGGGTGGTTAGGGGCCTGTAGTCAGCTCGGACCTGGGGGGAGCCCAGCTTCGGGAGATAGGGCAATGCGCTACCGTCAGTCTGGCGGCGCGTGGTGAGTTCGTTCCAGTTGAGCCCGAGGTCGACCAGAACGATGGAGGCCAGGGTGAAGGCGATCACGCCAACTGCCGAAAGTACGTCGCCAAGATGGCTCCAGTAGGCGGGCACAAGGTTGAGTACACGGGTGGAGACAAAGGTAAACGTGACCGCATAGGAGCGGGCCATCCACTGGCGGTGCACGGCGATCTGCCTGTTACGCGCGGCGATCACGGCAGCGGTAGTGCAGACGATCCATGCAGCGC
>JBAWCX010000103.1:0-10797 GCA_049590495.1 Binatus sp. (SeqCode) | reverse complement strand
ATCCAGAACCCTCACCTACCGGCCGCGTTGCGGCCGGCCGCCTCTCCCGTAAAAAGAACGGGCGAGGTGTTGGAGGCCGCAGCGGCCGGAGCGGAGCAGGGGGCCATCCACAGTGAAGTGAGTATCGCTATGCAATGGACAGCGAGTTAGTTCGGAAACCTGTTCATGCGAGGGGAGATCTGATCTAGGGTCGAGAAACCGGTCGTGCGCGTTGGTCTGTGGCCGAGAACGTGCTCGTTGCGATCCAGAAATTCCAGCAGCGCGCGCTTGACGTAGTGATTCCTCTTGTGCCCCGTTTCGAGGGCGAGGTTCTCTAGGCGCCGCATCGCTTCTTTCTTCGTCATTTGAGCGGCGATCATAGTGAGGAGACGTTCGAGCGTGAAGTTCTGAACGCCCCATTTTGTGGACAAACCAGCCGATCTGTGGATAAAAGAAATTCGCGAAGTTTTGCCGAACCGCCCGGAGAAATCAGTGCAGGCGCTTCTTTTGATGATTCTCGCTGGATCGTGGTAGGGTCCGGGCGATGACTCAGTCGTTCAGCACTTCGCTTGCCGATATTGCGCTTCCTGACACGGATGGGCGCGAAGTTCGGCTTGGCTCTTTGTGGGAACGTGGCCCGGCCGTGGTCGTCTTCCTTCGCCACTACGGATGAATCTTCTGCCGCGAGCATGTTGCGCAGTTGCGCGACCATGAGCAGGAGTTCCGAACCAAGGGCGCCAATCTCGCGGCTATCGGTCTTGGCGATATGCGCTATGCCCGCCTGTTTCGCGAGGAGACTGGAATCACGTTTCCGCTGCTAGTCGACGAGCAGCGGCTCGCGTATCGCGCCGCTGGCCTGAAGGCGGCGAACCTGCTGCATCTGCTTCGACGTGACAACGCGAAGGCCAGGACGCGCGCGCAAGCAGGCGGCCATCGGCAGCATAAGTTGGGCGCCAACCCTTTTCAGCTCGGTGGAAGTTTCGTTTTCGGTCCCGGCAACGTCGATCTCTACGCTCATGTGAGCGAGACCTTCGGCGACAGCGCATCGCCAGGCGCGCTGCTTGGCGCTCTGGCTTAGTCGCGCAAGGTTCTAGATTCATTTCGCTTGCACGGTGGTCAAATTGCGGTCAGCGCGGCGAACGTTCCGAAGCGTTCCTCGCGTAACGTGCCGTCGGTGGTGCCAGTCGCGCGCAGTTACTAAATGAAGATGGTCGGCTCCTTTCTCCCCCGAGAGAGCCGAAGGCACGCGTGGCCACATGCCCTCATGGTGAAGCCACGGCGTGCCTTCTTTTTTTCAATCGCGATTGCTTATGCCTCAACCGGCGAGTTATCCATGCAGGCGAAGGCAACCGGAAGGAGCAAGCATCGCGATGAAATGGCCGGCGAGATTCGAACCTGACAACTCATCCGTTCACGCGCGCAACGAAATCGCGATTGCCGCACCGCCTGAGCGCATCTGGCGATGGCTGATTCGCGCGGCAAAGTGGCCCGAATGGTACAGCAACAGCGCCAACGTGAATTTCATTCGCGGCAATCCACCAGACCTCGCGCATGACACTGAATTCAAATGGAAGACCTTCGGAGCGACCGTAACTAGCCGCGTGATCACCTTCGAACCGTCGCACGAACTCGGATGGGACGCGCGCGGAGTGCTGCGCGCCTATCACGGCTGGCTTATCGAACCGGATGGCCGCGGCGGATGCCGCGTCGTCACCGAGGAATGCCAGAACGGACTCGTGCCGAAACTCGCGTGGTGGTACCTGCGCCCAATGCTCGAGCGTGGGCATCAGAACTGGGTCGAGAGCCTCAAGCGGGTAGCCGAAGGCGGAGAGCCGTCCTAGCTATTCGTCGGCGAGGATCACTTCGAAGTGGGCGGTGTTGTCGCGCACCATCCCCATCGACATCAGGAACTGTCCCAGCCGAAGCATCGGAGCGACGTACCAGTACTTGCGGAGCGTGAGGCCATTCACCTTGTCGCGCTCCTGCTTATCGGCAATAACGCGCACGTTGCCGTTGAAGACTTCGTCGCCAACCCGCAGCGAGATAGCAGGCCGCACCTTCACGTTGCGCACCCAGTTGCGACTCGCATTTGCGGAGACGAGATACACCCGGCCGTTGTCGTTGTCGACCAGGTACCAGATAGTCACTTCGTAGGGGCGGCCGCTCTTGCGTCCATAGTGAGTGAGACTCAGCGTCTGACGGTCGCCGGCGCGCCGCAGCCGTTCGAAAGATTTCGATGCCATAGTCTATGCACCTCGAGTTCGATTGTAGTCCTCGCGCAACAGAGCCATCAGGTGAACGTCGCGATATTTTCCCTCGACGAAGCTCTCCTGGCGCAGCAGCCCTTCGCGGACGAAGTCGCACTTCTCGTAGCATCGCACCGCGCGGGAATTATCGGCCAGGACGGTGAGCCACAATCGATTCAGGTTCATTTTGTCGAACGCCAATCGAATTACGATTCGGAGCGCGTCGGTGCCCAAGCCCTTGCCCCAGTGCTGTTTCTCGCCGATCGTGAGGAAAAATTCCGCCTTGCGGCTCTTCCAGTCGATAAACCTGAGTCCGCAGTCCCCGACTAGTTTGCCGTCGAGCGTTTCGATCGCAAAGTATTTCGCGTCGTCGCCGCCCGCCGACGCTATCTCGATGAATTTTTCCTGCTGCGCGCGCGAGAGCAGATTGGGCGGCCCCAGCCATCGCGTGACTTCCTCGTCCGAGAACCATCGGAACAACGCGTCGGCATCGGCTTTTTCGTAAGCGCGCAACCTGACCAGTTCGCCCTGCATCTGACTCCATCGCGCGACTGGCTATTCGCGCAATTAGCTACTGAGTAATGGTTTCCGTCACGCGGCGCCAGGAGAAGTTAACCCGGATTTCTAATACCCCAAACCGGCGCGGGGCGAAACCGTCGTACCTCAATCGCTCTTTTGGGGGAAGCCGAGACGATTAGGTCACGCTTTAGCTTTTCGTTTGCGATGAGCCGAGCGCTTCTTACGCTTTATGCGGGCGCGATGAAGAGCTTGTTTGGCGCGATTCCCACACAGACTCATGCTGCACCAACGGCGGGCTTGTCCGCGGGTTCTGTCAAGGAAGAAAAGCGTACAGGGCGATTTTTCACATGACTTTACGCGAGAAAGGTCCTCTGACGTGACGAAGTTCGCGATCGCATGGGCGATCGGCAAAAGCAAGGAATCCGGCGTACGCCAGCGCCGTAGGGTACGCCACTCAAGCCCGGATGTTGCCGACTGTTCGGGGGCCGCGACGTTCCTCGCCACGATGGCTCCATACGCATCGTCGCGCTCGAGTATCCTATTCAGCGGCTCAATTTCGTGTAGGGAACCTGGCCCCAACGAATGGCCCCTGTGCGCAAGAACGAAGGAGCGAAACCATTCCCTAAGAGCGCGAGCGTGAGCAGCAACAGCGCCGAGTTCTCCTGGAAAACAATTGGCGCGTATCGTTGCAGCCGCGTCGGGGGGCACAAGCTCGGCTTGCTGAAGCCAGGCCATCAGGTCCTCTCCATCTGCCAGCCATTCGACCACCGTGTCGACCGGCGTGCCGATTGAATTAAGAAAGTCGAGGCTAGGGTCCCCGGCGATGAACATTGCAGGGGGTCGGGTGTCGTTAGTGGTCATTCGCCTTAAATGCTATCGGGTGGTTTAATTTTAGCAGGCACAATTCCCACTCTTCTATCCAGTGTAACCACTCTCCCAGCGCTTGACAGGTTACTGCTCCGATGGTAACCACATGGAAGGCATCCGTCAGGTTACGTTCAGGAGGAAGATTCTTATGCGAACGATTCACTACCGCGCTGCCGATGTTAATGGTCTGAAGATTTCGTATCGCGAAGCCGGTCCGACCGACGCTCCGACATTGCTGTTGATGCACGGGTTTCCGACCGCCGGGCATATGTTCCGCGATTTGATTCCCCTTCTCGCCGACAGCTTTCACCTTGTAGCGCCCGACCTGCCGGGCTTCGGTCAGTCGGACCTGCCCTCACGCCAAAAGTTCAAATACACGTTCGAAAACCTTGCGGAGACGATCGATCGTTTCATTGACAATATCGGGCTGAAACGCTTCGCGATCTACATCTTCGATTACGGCGCTCCCGTGGGCTTGAGGATTGCTCTAAAGCATCCTGAACGCATAACCGCCATCGTCTCGCAGAACGGTAACGCCTACGAGGAAGGATTGAGCGAGGGCTGGAACCCGATCCGGAAATATTGGGAAGACCAATCGCAGGCGAATCGCGATGCACTTCGGGCCTTCCTCAAGCCCGAGACCACCGTCTGGCAATACACTCACGGCGTCTCCGACGCGACAGGGGTTTCGCCCGACGGCTACACGCTCGATAATTTCTACCTGGCCCGGCCTGGTGCGGATGAGCTGCAGCTCGACCTGTTCGGTGATTACAAGAGCAATGTCGCGCTTTACCCGAGCTTCCAGAAGTATTTCCGAGACCACAAGCCGCGATTTCTGGCCGTGTGGGGGAAAAACGACCCGTTCTTTCTGCCGGCCGGCGCGGAAGCCTTTAAGCGGGATATTCCCGGCGCAGTCGTGCGCTTCTTCGATACCGGGCACTTCGCGCTGGAGACGCACGCCGCCGAGATCGCGGCGGCGATCCGCGATTTTCTTGGCGGCTGATTTCGGAACTCGGTGCGCCCACTTCTCGCCCGAGATGGTGAGCACTGATCAGTCGGAGAACCACTATGCGCGCGATCGTCATAGACGGATTTGGAGGCGTGGAACATCTCGTAATCAAACAGATTCCGGATCCCGAGCTGAAACCCGGCCACGTGGTGATCGAAGTCAAGGCCTTTGGGATCAACCACGCGGAAATGCACATGCGGCGGGGTGAGTGGGCGGAAGCTGCGCCAGTCAGCGGCATCGAGTGTGTCGGCCTCGTTAAATCCTGCCCTGGCGGCGAGTTTCCCGTTGGAGCAAAGGTTGCGGCACTGATGGGCGGGCTCGGTCGAACGATCAATGGCAGCTATGCCGAGTACACGAGGGCCCCCGCCTCAAACGTCGCGCTCATTGAATCCGATCTGCCTTGGGCAGAGCTGGCGGCGATCCCGGAAACCTACGCGACCGCCTGGACGTGTTTGTTTCGCAATCTCGAAATCAAAAAGGGTCAACTGCTCCTCATTCGGGGCGCGACGTCATCGTTCGGCCAGGCCGCGCTCAAGATGTCGGTGAATGCGGGAGTTCGCGTGATTGCAACTACCCGTAATCGCGAGCGCTTCTCGATGCTGGAGAAGTTGGGTGCCGAGCGATGCGAGATCGAACGCCGCGATCTCTCGAAGCACATCGCAGAGGCAAAGAAGATCGATGCAATACTCGACTTGGTCGGCAACAGCGTCGTGCTTGACTCTCTGGCCATGCTCCGCCGAGGAGGCCGTTCGTGTCTGGCCGGCTGGCTCGGCGGCCTCGATCCGATCCCCGACTTTAATCCGTTGCTGCAAATGGCGAGCGGCGTCTATCTGACTTTCTTTGCGAGTTTTGCGTTTGGAACTCCCGGCTTCCCGCTGTCGGACGTACCGCTCCAAAAGATCGCCGAGGACGCCGCTGCCGGACGGCTTGACGTCAAGCCGGCAAGGATCTTCGGCTTCGATGAAATTCGCGAGGCTCATCGAGTCATGGAGGCCAATGAGGCTGTTGGAAAGATGGTAGTCGTTCGCACCTAACGTCGCCGCCTCTGAGATTCAGAAATGCGACTCCAGGACGCGAAACAAATTGGAGTGTAATCAGATGAAGGCTCTTCCTTTAATTGTCTTCGACGTCAACGAGACGTTGCTCGATCTCAAGACCATGGAGCCGACGTTCGAGCGTATCTTCGGCGACAAAGGCGCTATGCGCCTCTGGTTCGCTAACCTCATTATGTATTCCGCAGCTCTGACAGTAGCCGGATGCTATGTGCCTTTCACGGATATCGGTTCAGCTGTGATGAAGATGCTGGCCGACACGCGCGGTATAAGGATCCAGGACGCGGATAAGAAGGAACTGGTTGAGAAATTTTCGACTATGCCTCCGTATCCGGAGGTGCCGGCAGCTCTTCAGAAGCTGCGCGCGGCAGGATTCCGGCTATTCACGTTGACCGACAATTTGCCGGAGGTGCAGACGCGTCAGCTCGAACACGGTGGAATTGTCGATTTCTTCGAGCGGCGTTTCAGTGCAGACGGCGTTAAGCATCACAAGCCCTCTCGGCAGGCCTACGCCTATGTTGAGAGGGAACTCGGAGTCGAGCCGTCTCAGCTTTGTCTTATCGCTTGTCATACATGGGACACCCTCGGCGCCGTCGCCGCGGGCTGGAAGGCAGCCTTGATCAAGCGGGTGGGCAACGACGTCCTGGGAGTCGGCCCGCAGCCGCAGATCGTCGGTGCAAACTTGAACGACGTCGCCGATCAGTTGATCGCGCAGCACAGGGAGAGAACCAATGTCGCGTGAGAATGTGAGTGTTGTGCTGGTGCATGGCGCTTGGGCTGACGGATCGAGCTGGGCCAAAGTTATCGGGCCGTTGGCTGCCGAAGGCATCAGGGTGCTCGCGGCTCCGTTGCCCCTGACCTCGTTTGCTGAGGATACGGCGGCGGTTGAGCGCACGCTGGAGCGAGCTTCGGGGGCGGTCGTTCTTGCGGGTCACGCTTACGCTGGGGCCGTGATCGCGGCTACACGGAGTGAGAAAGTGAAGGCGCTGGTTTACGTCGCTGCCCTTGCTCCGGACGAAGGCGAGACTGTCGCCGATGTCTTCTATCGTACCAAGCCTCATCCGCTGGCTCCAAAGTTGGCACCGGACAATCATGGGCTGATCTATCTGCCGGACGAGTCGTTCGCCGCGGCGTTCGCGCAGAATGCCTCCGCTGAGGAATTGGCACTGCTTGCAGCGGTTCAGCGGCCGATTTCGCCCGCATGCATCACGGTGCCTGTGAATCGTCCACTCTGGAGAGACCGCCCAACATGGTTTCTGATGGCGGAGCAGGACCGCATGATCGTCCACGACACGCAGCGCTTTATGGCGGAGCGGATGCACGCCCGGGTGCGGTCGCATCCTGTCGACCACGCGCCAATCGTTACTGCGCCGGGTCTCGTCGTCGACATCATACGCGAGGCCATTGGGGAATCGATCAGCGGCTGATCGCTTTCTTCTTCTATGCGCCAAAAGCCGCACAACGCGTGAAAGAGAACCACGACCGCGCAGCCAGGCGCCGGAGGTGTTCCCATGTTCGACGGCTTCGCCCATAAGCGCATCAAGACCTCGGGGACGGAGATCGCTCTCGTGCAGGGCGGCAACGGCTCGCCGCTGCTCCTCGTTCACGGCTATCCGCAGAGTCATGTGATGTGGCACAAGGTCGCGCCGCGCCTCGCCCAGCGCTTCACGGTCGTCGCGCCCGACCTGCGCGGTTATGGCGCCAGCGGCAAGCCGCCCACCGACGCCGAGCATCTGCCCTATTCCAAGCGCGCGATGGCGCTCGATCTGGTCGAGGTGATGACTGCGCTTGGTTTCGATCGCTTCGATATCGTCGGGCACGATCGGGGCGCGCGCGTCACCTATCGACTCGCGCTCGACCACCCTGATCGCGTCCGCCACGCGGCGGTCCTCGACGTCGTGCCGACTATCGAGCAATTCGAGCGGATGGATCGCAAGGGTGCGCGCGCCGCGTATCACTGGTTCTTCCTGGCGCAGCCCGCGCCCTTTCCCGAAACCCTGATCGGCAAAGACCCGGACTACTTCATCGAGCATTCGATGCAGACCTGGTGCGGCACGCCCGGGGCCTTCACGCCCGAGGCGATGGCCGCCTATCGCGAAGCTTTTCGCGACCCTGCCGTGATTCAAGGCACCTGCGAAGACTATCGCGCGGGCATCGGCTGCGATTGCGCCTTCGACGACGCCGATCGCAAGGCCGGGAAAAAGATCACGGCTCCGCTGCTTGCGCTATGGGGCGCGGGTGGCCGGCCGTTTCGCGGCGACCGGCTGCTCGACATCTGGAAGAACTGGGCGCTCGACGTCCGCGGCGAGCCGCTCGAATGCGGGCATTTCATCGCCGAAGAAGTGCCCGACACCCTGCTCGAGAAATTATTGGCGTTCCTCTGATTTTGACCACTGGGCCAGGCGAAAGGACAGCACGATTCCCACAACCACCCGCTACTGAGTAATGGTTTCCATCACGCGGCCGCTTGCGCCGTCAACTATATTGAGCTCGACTGGGGACGAGATGTTGTTGTCTCTCTTGGCGCTGTCGATTCCCGCCTTCAAGTCGGTCAGGAACTTGGTTTTCGCGAACGGCGGCATTTCATCCATCGGAAAGTTGTCCATCAAGACGCGCGCCTTGAGCTTGTCGGGCCATTCGACTGAGCCGACCTTTGGGCCCGCAATCGGCAGCCCACGCACCATCTGCTCGATAGCGCCGTGAAAGTCCTGTGCGCCAGCCGTTGGCGAGGCCGCGGGCGATCCGGATGCTTGCGCGGCCATCGCAGCTGACGCCGCGGGAGAACCTGCTCCAGCCGGACTCTTCGCCGCCAGCGCCGCTGGGCTTTTCGCCGGCGCCGCCGGACTCTTTACCGCCGCCATTGCGGCGGGAGTCGCCGCGGACGCGGCCTGTATCGACGCGGTAGGAGTGGGCGCGCCGCTGAGTTTTGCGATCAGCTCCTTCACGCGGTCCCGCGCGTTATCGTCCGGCGCCAGCGCCATCGCCTGCTTGAGCGTCGCGTCCGCCTCATCGGGTTTATTTTCCTGCGCGTACGCGATTCCCATGTTGTAGTACGCCTGGAAAAATCCGGGCTTGGCGGCGATCGCTTTCTTGTACTGCACCACCGCCTGATCGGCGTTGCCGGTGTAGAGATACATCGTGCCGAGGTCGGTGCGAACTTCCGGATCGTCCGGCTTCTTTTTCAGATAGTGCTCGTAGGCCGCCACCGCTTCGTCGTAGTGCTGCTTGTCGTAGTCGATATCGCCGATGCCGCGGAGCGCTTCGAGGTTGTCAGGCTCCAACTTCAGCACGTGGCCGTATGCGTCCTCGGCCTTGGCGTAGTAGGTTTGATCGAACATCGCGGCGCGCATCGAAACCGTGCCCAGCTTGTCCCAGGCGCCGGCGTCGCGGGGCCTCGCGAGAGCTTCTTTTTCTATCTTGTCGATAAACGTGCGAGCCTCCGTAGGCAGCTCGACGGTAGGATGTCCCGGCGGCAAACCGCCGTTCTGACTTCCCCCCGCCGCGGCGTTCTGCTCGGGCGCAGCCGCGGTCGGCGCGGCATTGGCTGGATTCGCGGGAGCCGCACTGGAAGCGACTGCGACGGGCGGCGCCTTGGCGAGTTGTTCGTTCACCACTTCGGGCGTCCGCATCATTATCCACGCCGCCGCACCCAGACCAACAACTGTGATCGCGGCGAACACGAACACGAACGCGGTCGTAAGCTTGTTACGTCCCAGGTTCGCGCCGCCCCTGAAGCCGCCCCCCTCGCCCGCGCCGGAAGCCGGAGTGGCCAGCGCGCATCCGCAGTCCACGCAGAACTTCGCTCCGGCCATCAGGGGCGCGCCACATTGCGGACAAAATCGCATCAGCAAATTCCTACATGCGGCCTGATCGCAGCGCAACATGGCCCGAATTCGGGTTCCCGCCTTCGAGCCACCGTTGTATAGTCCGGCAAAGTCTATTTTCGCGAGGCTACTGACTATGCAGCTGTACGACGCTTTCGGACCCAACCCGCGCGCGATGCGAATGTTCCTGGCCGAGAAGGGAATTACGATCCCCCGCAAAGACGTCGACATGATGTCGGCGGAAAATCGCAAGCCGCCCTACACCGATCGCAATCCCGGCGGACAAGTGCCGGCGCTCGAGCTCGACAACGGGAAGTGCATCGGCGAGACCGTCGTGATCTTCGAATACCTCGAGGAGAAGCATCCGACGCCCGCGCTGATCGGCACGACCGCCGAGGAACGCGCCGAGGCCCGCCAGTGGCAGTGCCGCGTCGAGCTGCTCATAACAGAGCATCTCTACAACGGCTTCCGCTATTCCGAAGGCGCGCAGATGTTCAAGGATCGAATGCGAATCCTGCCCGAGGCGGCGGCCGGCCTGAAGGCAATCGTGCAAGACAAACTCAAATGGCTCGACAAGCTGCTCGAGGGCAAGCAGTACATCGCGGGCGATCGCTTCACCGTCGCCGACATCATTCTATATTGCGCGCTCGAGTTCGGCGGCAGCGTCAATCAGCCGCTCGACCCTTCGCTGAAGAACGTCAACGCGTGGTTCAAACGCGTCGATTCGCGTCCCAGCGCCAAGTCGAGCCTGCATCCCGCGTCAGCGAAATTCGGGATGAAGGGTTAGCCGCGCGGGATCGTCTTGCGATGCCCGCAAATCTCGAACAGGTAGCCGCGCAGCTGACCGCATTGGTGCGCGCGAAGACCGGGGACGCCGGCGCGCGCGCGCATTCGCTGGAGTCGCTGCCGGGCCACGCCGGCTTCAGCTACAGCTTCGTCCTCGAGCGCAGTGATCCGGACGCGACGCCCGCGGGAAAATATGTCGTGCGTATTGCGCCTCCCGGCGTGAAAATTTCGGGCCCCGCCGACATCGTGCGGCAGGCGCGCGTGATGGCGTCGATGGCCGGCACGCCGGTCGCAGTGCCGCCGATCATCTGGTACGGCGACGAGCCCGAGTTCTTCGAGCGTCCGTACTTCGTCGGCGGCTATGTCGAGGGATTTAAGCTGGGAGAATCTCGGCTGCCGCTCGCGCACCTGAAACGCCTCGCGCGCAATGGGATCGCGACGATGGCTGCGCTGCACAACGTAGCGTGGGAGCCGCGCCGCGAGGCCTGGGGCCAGCCGTTCGCGCTGAGCGAAGA
>JBAWCX010000102.1:0-4075 GCA_049590495.1 Binatus sp. (SeqCode) | reverse complement strand
AACTGATCGAAGGAGGACACGGGAACATGGACAAGATCACGAGGTTGTTTGTAAAGGTGCGCGAGTATCAGCGCGGTCAGACGATGGCGGAATACGCGTTGATCATGGCAGCGGTCGCGGTCGTGGTGTTCGTGGGCTACCAGACCATGGGTACGACCATCACCAAGCTGCTCAGCTCGGTAGACGGCCAGCTGTAAAGCTCGAAGGCTGAAATTCGGGGTGGCGGACTAACCCACCGCCACCCCCAACCAAAAAGTTGACGGGACTGGGTCAGACTGATTAACGGAACAGCTGCCAATTTTGGTCAAACTGGGGACGAGAGAGGAGACGGGAAGATGGACACGGTTTCGAGGTTGTTTGTAAAGGTGCGCGAGTATCAGCGCGGTCAGACGATGGCGGAATACGCGTTGATTATGGCAGCGGTCGCCGTTGTGGTGTTCGTGGGCTACCAGACCATGGGCACGACCATCACGGCCCTGCTAAGCTCCGTCGACGGTCAGCTCTAAAAGACCGGGCACGACCATCGGGTCAGTCCATGGTCGTGGAAAACCTGGGCAGCTGTCGGGTGGCCTGCTGGTCGTGAGGAGCCATGGTTTCTTAGCGGGGGTTCCGAATTGGATCCCCGCTAGGAGTGATGACTCCGGAGAAAGCACGACAACCCTGGGAGGGGAGTCTATGAAACAGCTGAAGAGCGTTTATCGAATGATGGCCAATCCGAGCGGCCAAACGATGGCTGAGTATGCAATGATACTCGCGACGATCGCCTTGATAAGCATTGCTCTAGAGCAGAATGCGGGCACTATTCTCAAAGCGTTGACAGTCAACGTGGTTAGCCTGTTCGGCGTCTAGGTGGCTATCCACGTTTTTTTGGGGAGCTTGTGATGCCGGCAGATTCAATTACGCGCCGAAGGAGCGTTATTCTGGCTACATGCCTCGATCTTGGTTCCAGCTCCCCGGCTCGTATTCAATTTATTTTCTCAACCGGCCTGTCTAGCTAATGTTGCGTTTCGCGTGGTAAAGAGGCAAATAGATACGGGTAGTTTGCTTTAAGTATTCGAAGATAGCCGGTCTGCCATACGAGCAGCCGGGGGGAGGGGCGATATGAGACGGCCGATGGTATTCGTCTTACTGGCGGGGTTGGCGGCTATGCTGGCTTCGGTGATGGTGTACTCCGCCTTGAAGCGGAGAGAAGCCGAAGTGCAGAACGCGATGGCGCGCAACGTTCAGGTCGTGGTCGCCGCGTACGATCTTCCGCTCGGCACCAAGATCGACCTGGGCGAAGTAAAGATGACGCGCTGGTCAGCCGACAGCATGCCGGATGGTGCATACACCGATCCCAAACAGGTGATCGGCAGCTACGTCAAGAACTCGTTGGTAGCCAACGAGCCGGTGGTGCAGGCCAAGCTCTTCACCGGGGATAAGACGGCGGGCGTGATGCCGCTGTTGATTCCGTTCGGGATGCGCGCCGTGTCCGTTCCGGTCGATGAAGTCAGCGACGTCGCGGGCTTCGTGCTGCCGCATACGCGGGTCGACGTGCTGGTCTCGACCTCGGGCGGCGAGGGCTCCAAGGGGGAGTTCTCCAAAGTAGTTCTGCAGAACGTCGAAGTGCTCGCCGTCGCGCAAGAGGTCGAGGAGAAGAAGGACGAGCCGACAATCGTGAAAGTCGTCACGCTGTTGGTTACGCCGCAAGAGGCCGAGCGCCTGGCGCTGGCGAGTCACGCGGGATCGCTGCGGCTGGCGATGCGCAATTACAATGACAACAAGATCGTTCTAACCAGCGGCACCGACGTTGCCCAGATGCTGCGCGCCTACAGCCTGACGCCCGACGTTCCGGTGATGGCCGTGCAGCCGGAGCCGCGCCGCGTAATGGCCGCGACACCGCATCGGCGCAAGCCGGTCGAGATCGAAATTCTTCGCAACGGCAAGTCGTCCGAGTCAGTCTCGTTCGTGAATGAAGCGGCGGCGGACAGCGAGGGTTCGAAGAAGTCGCGGCATACCGAGGCGGCGGATTTTACCGAGGAGGACGACACCAGCAGCGCCGCGCCGTCAGAGTCAACAACCGTGGCGAGCGCTCCTGCACCCGATCGTCACGACCTCGAGACCGCTCCGACCGCTCCTGCGAACAGCGAGACCGCTCCGGCGAATAGCTATGTTGCTCCGACCAGTGCACCCAATCCCGGGCCGGATCACATGCCAACGCCCCGGACAATCGAAGTACCGTGAGCCGCGAAGAAGGGAAGGTAAAGAAGATGAAATTTAAACGTGGATGTGGAGTGCTTCCGTGGCTGGTTGCTGCCGTCAGCATGCTCATGCTTCGCCCCGACATGTTGTTCGCGGCCGATAGCGGGGTCACGGAAATGTCTCTCGCCCTGAATGCGGGTGAGAGTTACGTAATCAACAACGTCAGCCCCGGCGAGACCCCAGCGGTAAACGTGATCACAAATCCGCACGCGCTGGTGGTACACAACGAAGAGCCGGGCAAAGTCGTGCTGATGGGCGCGGAGAGCGGGGAATGGACGGTTGCGGTCAAAACCACAGCCGGCGACACGGTCAAGTATGACGTAACCGTCAACTCGGTCTCCAACCCTTACGACATCAATCATCCAGGCACCAGTCCGGCGCCGATTACAGGCACCGGTACTTCCTCGGGCACAGCGGCTCCAGTAGCCGCGAAGCTCGACGCGGGCGCGGGCCCTGTGGGATCGTCGTCGTCTGTTTCCTCGTCTTCATCCACATCTTCATCTGGTGGAGCGATCACTACCGTAGTCAGCCCGGTAACCGTCGCGGCCGCATCGCCTGGCGCACCCGCATCGGCTCCGCAAGCGCCCGCCGGGGCAACCGCGCCGGCTGAGGTTAATTCGTCGAGCTTCGATTTCAATCGGACGGCCCCGGCTGCTTCCAGTCAGATGGCTGCGGCGGCACTCTCGAACCAGCGGTATCGGACCGACCCGTCGATCAGTCTAAGTGGCGGCGAATTACGCACAGGTGCGATTTCGGGCGGACGCCATTATCTGCCCGACGATGGAGTGCAGCTGCAGACAGGGGCGTCTAGAATTATCGACTTTGCGACCAAGCTGCGACGCGTCTCGATCGCCGATACTACGGTCGCCGATATTCAAGTGATCAATCCGTACCAGCTCAACCTGATAGGCCACAAGCCGGGCTTCACGACTCTGGCGATCTGGGACCAGACGGGCCAATACAACGAACGCCCGGTGCGAATAGATCCCAACGGCAAACAACAGGTGTTGCTCAGCACGATGGTCGGCGAACTGGACCGGGCCGCTATCGAGAACCAGGGCACCAACTTTTCGGTCGCGCTAGCCCATGCAGGAGTATCGCTGTTCGGATTGCCGGGCGCGGTAGCAACGCCGTTTTCCCCGTCAACGAGTGTCGCGACCAACAGCGGAGGGGTTGCTACAAGTCCGCAAAGTCTGCCAGCGGGCGGATCGCTTGCCGGGCTGGTACTGTCGCAAGGGATAACTTATGGCTTGGCGGTGGGGAACAAGGACTACCAGGTGCAGGGATTCTTCCAGTACCTCGAGACCCACCAGCTCGGGAAGATTCTAGCGCAGCCGCAGCTGTTAGCTAATTCCGGTGAAGAGGCAAAGTTCCTGTCGGGTGGCGAAATTCCAATTGTCATCGCGCAGGCACTGAATACCTCGATCGTGTTCAAGCAGTTCGGCACCTCGGTTGAATTCGTTCCGACTGTGGTCGGTAAGGATCAAATCGAGTTACTGGTAAAGCCGGAAGTATCGGAACCAGATTTCGCCGAAGGCGTGCAGTTGTTCGGCTTCACTGTGCCGGCATTCGTGACACGGCGCGCGGAAACGATGGTGCAGCTCAGGGACAATCAGACGCTGATCATTGCGGGCCTTATACTGCACGAAAAGAAGACCGCGATTAGCAAAGTCCCCTACATCGGCGACGTTCCATATCTCGGCGGACTGTTCCGTACCACCACCTATAACAACACTGAAACGGACCTGGTGATGAGCGTGACGCCGCAAATCGTGCAGCCGCTGCCTGAGGGCGCCCAGGTTTACAATCCGACTTCGGTGCCGGAACTGACGAC
>JBAWCX010000101.1:0-2500 GCA_049590495.1 Binatus sp. (SeqCode) | reverse complement strand
CGGTTGACGAGATGCTCGAACGGCTGTGGCCAATACTGCCCAGCGCAGTCCTGATGCGCCGGCGCGCGTTCGACCTCGCGGGCGGATTCGACGAGGCGCTGATCGCGTTCGAGGACGTTTACCTTTGGCTTCGCGCTCGCGAACACGGAACCTTTCGCTACCTCGCGGAACCGCTTGCGGTATGGCGCTTCGCGCTGTTCCCGGACCCGCTCAAACCTGGCGGCGGGCAGGAGGACGCGGGCGTCGTCTTCGAACGGCTGGTGCGGGAGCGCTACGGCGCGTCGGGGCATCATCATGTGCTCGCGCGGCGTCGGGCGCCGCGGAGCATCCTCGGCTATATCGGGCTGCGCGCACTCCGCGAGGGCGATCGAGCGCTCGCCCGCCGCGCATTCGCGCGCGCAATTCGCTTCGATCCTCTGCGAGTCAGGAATTATTTGCGGTTCACCAGAACTCTGCTCCCCGACGCGATGGCGCGCGCGCTCAGCGGAAGATCCCGCACCGCCCGCTAACTCACCATCAGGCAATTGGCGCGCCCGCGGCGGCCCGAATCGGATCTGGATCGGAGAGCGGCTCAGTGTTCCATTTTTTCAGTTCGGGCAAGACATACTTGGCGAAGCACTTGATGCTGCGCTCGGCGTCCTCGTACGGCATCCCGCCGAAACTGAAATTGAAAAACACGGCGTTGGTGTCGATCGTATCGCGGATGAAGGCGCACTTCTCGAGCACCTGGTCAGGGGTGCCCCACGGCATCAGCATCGCGAAGTCGCGCGCGGCGACGTCCGGGCCGGTCTTTTTGATGAACTTGCTGACGTTGCTGTAGAACTCGTAGCTCTTCTTGGTGCCGAACTCCGGCGACATCATTTCGTAATGCTTCATGACGGTGTGGTAGTTGGCGGTGATCCATTTCATCGCGAGCTCTTCGGCGCGGTCTTTGTTTTCGTCGACGACGCAGAAGCCGCCGGAGATCGGTTTGGGCGCGGGCGTGTTGCCGTTAACCTCGCGCCAGACCTTGTGATAGACCTCGAAATCTTTTTTGACGGCGTCCCACGGCTTTTGCGGAATCACCAGCAGGCCGACGCCCAGCTTTGCCATTATCGGCATCGACTCCGGCGAGACGGCGGCGGCGTAGGTGCGGCCCTTGAATGAGCGCGCGGGGCGCGGGCGAATCTCGCGGCGCGGCTGGCGGGTGAATTTGCCGCCTTCCATGTAGCCGTCTTCGAGCGCGTTCAAAACCAGCTCGGCATATTCGACGAACAAGTTGCGGCCTTCGTTCTGGTCGAGGCGGAAGCCGTCGTACTCGATGCGCGCGAGGCCGCGGCCCAGGCCAAGAATCACGCGGCCGTTGGAAACGTGATCGAGCAGCGCGACTTGCTCGGCGACGCGGATCGGATCGTGCCAGGGGAGGACGACGACGCCCGAGCCGAGCTTCACGTGCGTGGTGCGGCCGGCCATGTAGGAGAGGAATTGCAGGACGTCAGGACACATCGTGTAGTCGTCGAAGTGATGCTCGACGGACCAGATGGAATCGAAGCCAAGCGGCTCAGCCATCTCGGCGAGCCGGAGCTCGTTGCGATAAACCTCGGCGTCGGGAAGTGCGTTGTTGGGATTTTGGAAAACTGCGCCATAGCCAACGTGCATGGTGGAAGCCTCCTGCGCCGAGTCGGCGGGACTGTTACGAGTCATAGATCGGAGTTGAGAGGAAGTACAGGCAACCTAACCCCTAACCCGCGCCCTCACCCCAGGCGCGGACGCCGTTCCCTCTCCCACGGAGTGGGCGAGGGTAATTTGGTACTGCAGCCGGACATAGAGGGGAAGGGGAACAATCACGGAGAGAGATTAGGCGCGGCGGCTTGAGGCGCGGGTTTCGGCGAGGCGGCGGGCGGCTTCGCCGAGTGCGCCTGCTCGATGCCATCGCGAGTACTCTTCGACTGTCAGGCCGTGGGCTAGTTCCAACGCGACGGACAGTCCTGCGAGCACGAAGACTTCGCCGAGCACGCTGATGCGCGGGGCGAGGCCGAGGCCGCCGCCCTCGTTGGGGACGGGGACGTGGATCACGAGGTCCGCTAGTTGCGCGAGGCTCGAGTCCTTGTTGCCGGTGATTGCGATCAGCTGCGCGCCCTGCTCGCGAATGGCCGTCGCGGTCGACAGCAACTCGTCGGTGTTGCCGCTGTTGGAAATCGCGATGACGACGTCGCGCGGATGCACCTGGCCGAGAGTGCCGTGCAGGGTTTCGGTCGCATGCAGAAAAGTTGCGGGCGTGCCGACCGAGCAGAACACGCTGGCGGCGTAGCGCGCGACGTGTTCGGGCTTGCCGACTCCGGTCACGTGGACGCGGCCGCCGCGTCCGAGCGCGGTGCGGATTGTCTCGACGGTGCGCGAGATGGCGGCGATGTTCAGGCCGCCACGGAGCGCGGCGAGCTCGGTGAGGGCAAGGTCGAAGAACTTTTCGACTTCGCCAGTCGAGTCACCGATGGCGGCCTCGCGCGGCTCGGCGTCGAGG
>JBAWCX010000100.1:0-1730 GCA_049590495.1 Binatus sp. (SeqCode) | reverse complement strand
TCTTGGCGGCGACGACATCGATCGCGCGATCGTCGATTGGATCCTCGCCGAACTTCCCGACTCGCTCAAACTCGATCGTCACGTCTGGAACAGCGCGCGCATGGCCGCCGAGGATGGCAAAAAACGTCTCACCGACGTTGCCGCGACTGACGTCGTCGTCGAACTCCCCGGCCATTCGATTCGCAAGCACCTGACGCGCGACGCCCTCGAGCAAATAGCTGCGCCGTTCGTCGCACGCACGCTCAAGCGATGCGAACTGGCAATCGCCGACGCCAAGCTTACGTCCGCCGCTATCGACGCCATCGTCCTGGTCGGCGGTTCGACGCGGATGCCGATTGTCCGCCAGCGCGTCGGCGAGATGTTCCATAGAGAACCCCTGTGCTCGATAAACCCTGACCAAGTGGTCGCTTTAGGAGCCGCCGTCCAAGCTTCTGTGCTAATGGGAACGCAGGGGGACATGCTCCTCCTGGACGTGGTGCCGCTGTCGCTTGGTATCGAAACGATGGGTGGCGTGATGGAACGTCTTATACATCGCAATACCACTATACCGACCAGCGTAGCCGAAGGTTTCACTACTGCTGTGGATAATCAAACACACGTTGATATCCATGTTTTGCAAGGAGAGCGCGAGCTTGCTAAGGATTGCCGTAGCTTAGCGCGCTTCAAGCTGGGGCCGATTCAGGCTCAGCCGGCGGGTGTTCCGCGTATCGAGGTCACTTTCCTCATCGACGCAAACGGGATACTAAATGTCAATGCGCGCGATGAGCGCACGGGCCGCGAGCACTCGGTCGACGTCAAGCCCAGCTACGGCCTGACGGACGATGAAATCGAGCGAATGCTCGAAGAGGCCATAGATCTTGGGGAACAGGACCTCGAAGAGCGCCTGCTGATTTCGGCGTGCAACGACGCCGACCAAATCCTGGGCGCACTTCGAAAGCAGCTCGGCGAGTTCGGCCGGCTGATCAATGCCGGTGAGCGGGCGCGGATGGATGAGGTGGCGGAGCGGCTGGAGGCGGCGCGAACGGGAACCGATCGAGAGCTAATCGCAAAACTCGTGGAGGAGCTGAACGAGGTAACCACTCCGTTCGCGGAGCGGATCATGGATGCGGCTATAAAGCTGGCGCTCGAGAAGAAATCAGTCGAGGAACTTTCCTGACCGGGTAACGGAAGCAAGCGCAGGGACGTACTTTTAACGATGGGACTTAAGTGGGATCAGGCCGAAGAGATAGCGGAAGTGCTGGCGGAGAACCATCCGGGACTGGACCCGCTCGACGCGCGCTTCACCGATCTGCGTCAATGGGTAATCGATCTGGACGAATTCGACGATAACCGCGAGGGCTCAACCGAAGCGAAATTGGAAGCAATCCAGATGGCATGGCACGAAATATACAAAGAACAGAACGAGGACGATTCTGAATAGGCGTAGACGTGGCTACGTCATAACTACGGGGAGGTGGGGTGGTGGACACACGAAGTACAACGTTGAAGGCGGATAACGGAGAGAAGATGCAGGAAAAGGAAACACTGGACGAGAGATTGCCGGGGTTGTTCGAGCCCGACACGCTTTTGCCCATTCAGTACTTCGAGGCGATGCGCAAGAAGCATCTGCTCGAGGGCGAAAAGCGGCTCATCCTGAGCGTGCTCGAGGACGCGATCGAATGCTTCATGAAATGCATCGACGCAGCCACCAGCAAGGGCCAGCGATTGTTCCGCGACGCCGACGAATGGAT